>NZ_JBQTGJ010000004.1:0-287994 GCF_052400685.1 Geofilum sp. OHC36d9 | reverse complement strand
TGATAAGTATTAAAGAAATGGAATTAACTGGAAAGTTAAATCAAAGAGGGTGATAATCCCGTACATGTAAATTAATACTAATTAGCGAGTATCCTGAGTAGCGCGGGACACGAGAAATCCTGTGTGAATCAGCCGGGACCATCCGGTAAGGCTAAATACTCCTGAGAGACCGATAGAGAACCAGTACCGTGAGGGAAAGGTGAAAAGTACCCCGAATAGGGGAGTGAAAAAGTACCTGAAACCGTGCGCCTACAAGCGGTCGGAGCATTTTAAAATGTGACGGCGTGCCTTTTGCATAATGAGCCTACGAGTTATACCTTACCAGCAAGGTTAAGTTATTCAAGTAACGGAGCCGAAGCGAAAGCGAGTCTTAACAGGGCGGTTAAGTTGGTAGGGATAGACGCGAAACCTAGTGATCTACCCATGAGCAGGTTGAAGGTGCGGTAACACGCAGTGGAGGACCGAACCAGTAAACGTTGAAAAGTTTTTGGATGACTTGTGGGTAGGGGTGAAAGGCCAATCAAACTGGGAAATAGCTCGTACTCCCCGAAATGCATTTAGGTGCAGCCTTAATAAAGTTTTACAGAGGTAGAGCTACTGATAGGACGCGAGGGCTTCACCGCCTATCAAATCCTGACAAACTCCGAATGCTGTAAAATGATTATTAGGAGTGAGGGCATGGGTGCTAAGGTCCATGTCCGAAAGGGAAAGAACCCAGACCATCAGCTAAGGTCCCCAAATGTATGCTAAGTTGAAGATAACGCGGTATGGTTGCAGAGACAGCTAGGATGTTGGCTTGGAAGCAGCCATTCATTTAAAGAGTGCGTAACAGCTCACTAGTCGAGCGACCGTGCATGGATAATAATCGGGCATAAGCATACTACCGAAGCTATGGATTTTGTACTAAAGTACAGAGTGGTAGGGGAGCATTCCAATGACGTAGAATCAATATCGTGAGGTATTGTGGAGTAATTGGAAAAGCAAATGTAGGCATAAGTAACGATAATGGGGGTAAAAAACCCCCACGCCGAAAGACTAAGGTTTCCCCGGCAATGCTAATCATCCGGGGGTAAGTCGGGACTAAGGTTCAGCCGAAGGGCGATACCGATGTAAAGCAGGTTAATATTCCTGCACCCGCTATACAAAGAAAGTGACGGAGAGGTGAGATATCTGGGTACTGACGGAATAGTACGCTGAGCCTAGGCTTCGGCCGAAGCGAAGATAAGCAGCCACTTCCAAGAAAAGCGAGTATAGCGGCTCGTACTGTAAACGGACACACGTAGTTGGGTTGAGTATACTAAGGCGCTCGAGTGATTCATGGCTAAGGAACTCGGCAAATTAACCCTGTAACTTCGGGATAAAGGGACCCCATGCAGCGATGTGTGGGGCGCAGAGAAATGGCCCAGGCGACTGTTTAACAAAAACACATGGCTATGCCAAATCGAAAGATGACGTATATGGCCTGACACCTGCCCGGTGCTGGAAGGTTAAGAGGAGATGTTATCGTAAGAGACGCATTGAATTGAAGCCCCAGTAAACGGCGGCCGTAACTATAACGGTCCTAAGGTAGCGAAATTCCTTGTCGGGTAAGTTCCGACCTGCACGAATGGTGTAACGATCTGGGCACTGTCTCAGCCATGAGCTCGGTGAAATTGTAGTATCGGTGAAGATGCCGATTACCCGCAACGGGACGGAAAGACCCCGTGAACCTTTACTGCAGCTTAGCATTGATTTTGGGTAAGTGATGTGTAGGATAGGTCGGAGACTATGAGCCGGTATCGCCAGGTATCGGGGAGTCATCGTTGAAATACGACCCTTTGCTTATTCGGAATCTAATCCGCCAGCGGCGGAGACATTGCTTGGTGGGTAGTTTGACTGGGGTGGTCGCCTCCAAAAGAGTAACGGAGGCTCCCAAAGGTACCCTCATGACGATTGGTAACCGTCAGCAGAGTGTAATGGTATAAGGGTGCTTGACTGTGAGACCGACAAGTCGAACAGGTAGGAAACTAGGGCATAGTGATCCGGTGGTTCCGTATGGAAGGGCCATCGCTCAAAGGATAAAAGGTACTCCGGGGATAACAGGCTGATCGCCGCCAAGAGCTCATATCGACGCGGCGGTTTGGCACCTCGATGTCGGCTCGTCACATCCTGGGGCTGGAGAAGGTCCCAAGGGTTGGGCTGTTCGCCCATTAAAGTGGCACGCGAGCTGGGTTCAGAACGTCGTGAGACAGTTCGGTCCCTATCTGTTGTGGGCGTAGGAAATTTGAGAGGACCTGTCATTAGTACGAGAGGACCGTGATGGACATACCGCTGGTGTATCAGTTGTCCCGCCCGGGGCATAGCTGAGTAGCTACGTGTGGAAGGGATAAGTGCTGAAAGCATCTAAGCACGAAGCCCGCCTCAAGATGAGATTTCCATAAAGGGACGTTGGAGACTACGACGTTGATAGGCTGCAGGTGTAAAGATGGCAACATCAAAGCCGAGCAGTACTAATTACCCGAAGCTTTCTGAGCACGGAACAATTTGTGGTATTTTCTTTTTCAGATTCAGTTGTGTTAACCTTATAAGGATTAAAATCCTGAAGAAATTAAGGTGGTTATAGCATAGGGGTTCCACCTCTTCCCATTCCGAACAGAGAAGTTAAGCCCTATAGCGCCGATGGTACTGCGTAACAGTGGGAGAGTAGGTCGCTGCCTTTCTTAAAAAAAGAAGCCGATTCAGTTATGAGTCGGCTTTTTTGCGTTTTACTATAGCGGGGGGTGAATAATTTTTTTGTGCTTTGTATCTTTTTTATTGATAATTTCGTTAGTTCTATTTTGGATGGTCTGATTATTATTAGGTGCTAAGGCTGTTATGTTTAAGAAACGAATCATTTTACTATTTACTGTTTCTTTTTTTCTGGTTTTTATAATTTTAAGTTGTAAAAATTGGGGAGCTGGGAGTTCTGTGGCCTGTTCAGAGATTCTTGATAACCCGGTGGTTCATGTTTCGCGCAGGGCTCTACAGGATAATATTGAGGCATGTAGTGCTATTCATCCAAACTTATCGGGATTGGCCGGGACTGCTTTTATTGATTCAGTTTTTAGAGCAGAAGGCTTCACTTTCCCTGATACGATGGTGTCTTCAACGGATGCCATTTTTTTGCAAAGACGTTTTTTTGATCTTATTACCAGAGAGGATCCTCATTTTAGATTGGTGCCTCATTTGTATCGGGATGGGAAACGAGTGACTGGCAAAATGATTAAAGTCTGGCCATTTAGTTTAATTCGTTTTGGTGATACATTGTTGGTGGATGCGTCGTTTTCATCAATTCTGAAGCCGGGGGATTGTGTTTTAGAAATCAATCAGGTGCCTGCCCGTCAATACCTTCACTATGCCTATTCCGATAGATATTTACATGCACCTTTGATACAAAGTCAGGCTCATTTTAATTTTTCGGACAATTATCATCTGCTTGTTGAACGACAAGGAGTTAGGAAGTATTTGATAGTGGATGGTATTTCCATGGTCGATTATTACAGGGCAGTTAACAGCCAGGATGCTTCCAGAATTTTTCCCGCTTATTTAACTGGTTATTTTAGAATTGATGAGTTTGATGACAATCGAAAAATTGCTGAAGATTTAAATGGGTTTCTTTCGAAATTAAAGCGGACTGGCTATAAAAATTTAATTTTGGATTTGAGACGAAATCCCGGTGGTAGCGGAGATTATCTGGAAGATATACTGTCTTTGATTTCAAGAAAATCAGTTTTGCATTATCAGAAAAATGTTAAAGTGAAGCTATCTTCTGAAAATATTGATAAGTATTTTTTGCCCTCTGAGCGCGTTGGAGATTTAGTGAATTTGCCCGAACGTTTGGTGATGCATGAATTAGAGTTAGTGCCTTCATCTTTTTCCAAAGAACTTAATATTTATGTTTTGGTAAGCAGAAATACGGGCTCTATGGCTGCATGTCTGGCTAATTTGATACAATACAATAAAATTGGAACTGTTGTGGGCGAGCCATTGGTGCATAATGCCTTGAAATACGGAGAGGTGGTAGAAGCGCGGTCGGGGATTGCCGCTTTTTTTATATCTACGGTACAATATGAAGATTATACCAGGGCTATTGACGGTGTTTTATTTCCGGATGTGATGTTGCCGTATCGTGTTAACGAATATTTACAGGGGGGCGATCCGGTTCTGACGAAACTTCTGAAATATATAACTTTCCGTCAGGAAACTAAGAGGAGGCTTTTGTTCATGGGCGAATTATAGCCCAATTTCAAGACCGATTTTGATGGCTATGTTATCGTGAAAAGTTGGAAGTTGGTAAGGACCATACCTGTAGTGAACAGCTATTCCATATTTGATGAAATTTTGTTTCAGTAAATTCTCTATATAGATGCCGGTTTCGTATAAGCCTTTTGAAAATGTTCTTGTCGGAGTGTCAGCATGGCCCCATCCGGCTGAAGTCGACAGATTTATTTCAGGCTTAAATTGGCATAATTGATTTTGATTGGTAGGTATCGTAGCTCTTAAAAAAAGGAGCGCGAAAGAACTGGCTCCAAATTCAGCAGGCCGGATGGTTGCAAACGAGTATTTGGTCTCAAGACCTAATTTGCTGTATGAGCCGAACGCACTGTATAGCTGTGTTGGGTTTACAGTACCGGAAAGATGTCCGGCAGTAATGCGAGCAGCCATCTTTATGGTGTTTGTGATTTTGGTTTGATGCTCGGCCTGAAATTCTGTTTTTTGATAATATTTATTATCTATGCTGCCTGCCGATATATTTCCCCAAAATGCTGGATAGATGCCACCTCGTGGTAGTAGCCCGAACCCCGTGCTTGCCAGCTGTAGCGATGGTTGATATTTTATCTGTAATGTACTCTCATATTGACAAAAGGCTTCGTTAAGGGATTGGTCTAAAGTGTATGGATATGGCATTACCGGGGTAACTGTTTCGTAGTTGATCGTAAAGCGCGTCTTCAGGTTTAATAAAATGCGTGTTGTAAAACTTGTTTCATACGTTTTAGTTTTATCCATTATTTCGACAGAGAAGCGTCGGTATCGTTCATTCGATAGTTGATCAAAGCCATCCAGAAAACGAAACTGGCCGGTTTCTTTGAGTTCGTTGGAATACGCTATTTTTAGCGATTGCTCTTTGATGCGACTGAAAAAGAGTTTTATGTGACCGCCATAATTATTATGCGTCGATCGTAAACTTCTCATATAGAATCCGCCGGAAGATATTTTATTCGATATCTTTTCGTTAGTTTCCAGACCCAATCCTATTTTTAGACCTTCATAATTATTGTAGTCCAAAACATGATTTAAATCGATATTAAAGATCCCGAAAGGGAGTTGCTCTTGAATCAGATTTTTTTGGAGTGATATTAATTTGTCAAATTTTAATTTTTGCCCAATGCTGTCCATTTTTATATACGTAACGGAATCTTTGTGGGTGAGCGCTGTTTTACGAAAGGAGGCAATAGCAGGGGCTGTTGGTTGGTGTGATTCATCAATCAGTGAAAGACGGCTGAAATCATCTATATTAAATTTTAGGTTTAAATTGATGGCTGTTACGATGCTTTTCCCTTCGCCAATAAGTGGAAATGGAAGCGGTTTTCCATTTATTTTTTGTGTGAGCGTTAAGTGGGTTTCAAGCTGTTCGGGAAACCAGTATTTATTGTTATAGCGCACATAATTCTGACGGATTGATAAAATGTATGGGGTCTGGTGTTGCAATGTGGTGGCTGATATTGTTTTGATGCCATAAGAAGGTGTGTGGATGTGCATGGAGCCTTGCAGTCCTTTGATTCGACTTTTTTGTTTAGGCTCAAATGTGATATAAAAAATGGTGTCGCCCGATGCTTCTATCAGAGTGTCTTTAAGCTGGAAAATATATTCCTTTAAACCGGTTTTTGAAATGGGATTTGTAACGATAGCAGAGAGCAGTTCCAGCTTTTCATTATAAAATGTGAATGGTTGAATTTGGGATGGGAGGATGGCTAATGTCGGATCTTTAAAACCACTCACGCGTCCCGAAATGATCCGTTCGTTGGATAGGTTCGGGGGTTGGTTCTTTTTTTCTGAAACCGATTCGAGCAATAAAAGATAATTGTTTTTATTGAAGTCATACAGCCGTTTGAGTTCTTCATTGTTTCCATCGATGGTATCGGGGAGTGCCATGCCAAAGGTCATTTTGTGGTAAATGAGGCACGAATAAGATGTGGCTAAATCTGGGTTATTACGCTGTCGGTTGTTATAAACACGTTGCATAATTTGTAACGCGGGATTCATTTGGGGAATAACTTTGACTTCCGGGATCTCAAAATGCAGCGGTTGCATCAGTACGATTTCTGATAGCGAATCGGCATCTATTTGTCGCATTTTGTAACCCATACAGCTAATTTCGAGACGCGTGAAATGCGCATCTGAGGTTAGTCGAAATGAACCATCAATTTGGCTTACAGTTCCTGTTTTATCCGGTTGTAATACAATATTGGCAAACGGTACCGGTTCGCCCGTTATAACATCTTTAACATAGTAGCTTTTGCCTGTTTGCGCAAATATATATATTGGTATGACGAGCAGAATGTAAACGATTAGTCGTTTGACGTTTTGCATAGCTCTGTGTTTTCTGAGGATAGACGAGTTTTACTATCAACTCAACTAGTCGTCTATTTCATGATTCCTGCTTTAAGAAACTTTACTTCATCGTTGGAGAGATAGCGCCATTTGCCACGTGGTAAATTTTTCTTGGTTAACCCGGAAAGATAAACCCGGTCTAATTTTTCAACTCTGTAACCAAGGTGCTCAAAAATGCGTCGTACAATTCGATTTTTTCCCGAATGTATTTCTACTCCAACCTGACATTTGTCTTCGGCATCTGCATAGTTTACTTCGTCTACTTCTATCAGTCCATCTTCCAGTTCAATACCTTTTCGGATGTCTGTAAGATGGTTTTTAGTAAGCGGATTGTTCAAATAAACATGGTAAATTTTTCGCACCTCTGAAGATGGGTGTGTTAGTTTCTTCGACAAATCGCCATCGTTGGTAAGAAGTAGTAAGCCTGTCGTGTTTCGGTCCAAACGTCCAACCGGATAAATACGTTCATCACAGGCGTCAGCCACAAGATCTAAAACGGTACGCCGTTTTTCCGGATCGGATGCCGTTGTTACAACATCTTTGGGTTTATTAAGCAGTATGTATACCTTGGCTTCCGGATTTAAACGTTTTCCGTTAAAATGAATGTCATCTTTCAATTTCACTTTCGTTCCCAATTCGGTTACCACTTTTCCGTTAACAGTAACCCGACCTTCAGCAATTAATTTGTCGGCATCGCGACGACTGCAAACACCACTATTAGAAATGTACCGGTTTAAACGAATTGTATCAGGTATTTCGTCTTCGTCTTGCTTATAGGTAGGCTTTTGGGGAGTCTGAGGTTGATTTTTTTTGGCCGAGGTGTGCTCAGAGTGTTTTCGGTGGTCGCTCTGCCGGTCAAATTTTGGGTTTGCGTTTTTTCGGTTATATTTTGAATTTCTGGTGTTTTGCCTTCTTTCCATTGTTGCTTAATCTTTTATTTTGTGTTGTTTTTCAGGTGTAAAGTTGCGAAAATTTAATGGGTTAGCAGTTCTTTTTAAATTATCTTTGCAAATAGATCCTGGGCGAAATTATAAAAAAGATTGTTTTCATTTTGACAGGATGTTGTTAATGAATCTATGTTTTTTTATTTCTAACGATTAGACTATTTTTGTTTTTATGTATTGTCTTGATTATAAACACGTTGCAAGTTTGCATTCAAATTTGTAATAATAAAATTTTAACGAATAATGACTTTAATAAAATCCATCTCAGGAATACGGGGAACCATTGGCGGGCAACCCGGAGAGGGGCTTAGCCCAATTGATGTGGTTCGGTTTACCTCGGCTTATGGCATGTGGCTTAAAGCTTCGCTGAACAAACCAAAGACAACAGTGGTCGTTGGCAGAGATGCTCGCATATCTGGCGAGATGGTTAAAAATTTGGTTATTGGAGCATTGCAAGGGGTTGGTATTGATGTGATTCATTTGGGGTTGGCTACTACACCTACAACTGAACTGGGGGTTATTAATTATAAGGCGGATGGTGGTATTATTATTACGGCCAGTCACAACCCAAAGCAATGGAATGCCCTTAAACTGCTTAATAACAGAGGCGAATTTTTGAATGCAGAAGAAGGTGCACGTGTACTCGAAATTGCTGATCGTCAATTGTTTGAATATTGTGATGTGGATGCCATTGGAAAGGTTTCTGATCGACCTGATTTTTTACGTAATCATATTGATGCTGTGTTGGCTATGGAGTTGGTTGATGTTGAGGCAATCCGTAAAGCGGGATTTAAAGTTGCTGTTGATGCGGTTAACTCTGTGGGTGGGTTGGCCATTCCAGCACTATTGAAAGCTTTAGGAGTGAAGCAGGTGGTCGAACTTTATTGTGAACCAACCGGATTGTTTCCGCATAATCCGGAGCCATTGCCTGAGCATTTGACGGAGATAGCGGGCGTGGTGAAAAAGGAAAAAGCTGATGTCGGATTTGTTGTCGATCCCGATGTTGATCGATTGGCTATTATAAATGAAGATGGTTCTATGTTTGGTGAGGAGTATACTCTGGTAGCCGTGGCCGATTACATTTTGTCGCATCAGCCGGGTAATTCTGTGTCTAATTTAAGTTCAACCAGAGCCTTGCGTGATGTGACTGAGGCGCATGGCGGAAATTATTATGCTGCTGCTGTGGGTGAAGTTAACGTTGTTGCCAAAATGCAGTTGGTTAAGGCGGTCATTGGTGGCGAAGGTAATGGTGGGGTTATTTATCCGGCTTGTCATAGTGGGCGTGACGCATTGGTCGGAATTGCATTATTTTTATCGCATTTGGCAAAATCGGGTGTGAAATGCTCGGATTTAAGGAAAAAGTATCCGACTTATTTCATGTCTAAGAATAAGATAGAACTGACGCCCGGCGTTGATGTAGATCTGATACTTAAGCAGATTGAGGCAAAATATAATACTGAGAAAGTAACTACGATTGATGGTGTGAAAATTGATTTTGCTGATAGTTGGGTGCATCTTCGAAAATCTAATACCGAGCCTATCATTCGTATTTATTCGGAGGCAAAATCTGAATTGCAGGCTAAACAATTGGCAAATGACATTATTGAGGTGATACATAAAATGGTTTAACCTTTTTAATATATTGTTTGTAAGAAAACTCTTGTGGAAGATAAGGAATTTTTATTTTTGAGGCTTTGGAAGTATTGAAAACACAAGTTTTTTGGTGTTAATGACTATTTTGAAAGCGCGCGTGACGAAAAAATAATATTTTCTTGCTAATACTATTTTTTTAGGGAGTTGGCTTTGACCGGTTAACTCCTTTTTTTAAAATAGCGCATTTGGGTTTTAAACTATCCTTTGTTGAACTTGTCTTAGATGAAAAATCAGTTTGTAAAAATGCAGAATAAAAAAAGAAATCGTTGGGTCCTGATTGCTGGGGTAGCTATTGTAGCAATAGTTTTGGCTTTTTGGTTTTTTAAGGGGCCGTCAATTGTTGGAGATGTTTTAGTCGAAGCAAAGGTTCAAAGAGGCAATTTTGTAGCCGAGGTTCATTCTACCGGACAACTTCAGGCTGAAAATTCGACATCTATCGATGTCCCTACAGAGTTATCAAGTCGTCGTATTAATATTTTTGAGATTAAAATAACTGACTTGGTGGAGGAAGGGACTGTTGTTAAGGCAGGCGATTTTGTTGCTTCGTTGGATCATAGTGCTGTTGAGGAGATTATGAACACGGCTGAGGATGAGTTGGAGAAATCGTTGCAAGCATTGCAGGATGCTCGTATCGACACAAATATTAATATGAGTAATTTGAGGGATGGCTTGCTGGATGCCCGTATGGCTGTTGAAGAACAAAAATTGGTGCTAGAACAGTCCGTTTATGAGTCTCCGGCGGTGAAACGTCAGGCTGGTTTGGATTTGGAGAGGGCTGAGAAAAATCTGGAACAGTCGCTGCGTAATTATGAGCTGAAAGAGCAGCAGGCACGAAATAGTGTGGCCCGGGCAATGGAAGAGGTTAAGAAAGACCGTGAAAGAGTTCAGGATATCGAGCGGCTGTTTAAAGCCTTGGACGTGCGAGCGCCCAAGCCAGGGATGGTAATTTATAGTTATGATCGATTTGGGAGTAAGATTCAGGTTGGAAGCTCCGTGAGCCGCTGGATGCCCCGTATTGCCGAATTACCAGATTTGTCTTCCATGATTTCCAAAACTTATATCAATGAAATTGATATTTCAAAAGTGGCGGTAGGGCAGAAGGTTCAGGTTGGTGTCGATGCTTTTCCTGATAAACATTTTGATGGGGAGGTTATTTCTGTGGCTAATATTGGACAGACTTTACCCAATGGCGACACTAAAGTGTTTGAAGTGGTGATAAAGATTTTTGGCACAGATCCCGATTTACGGCCTGCCATGACAACGAGCAATGTTATTACAGTTCAAAATCTTGAAGATGTTTTGTTTGTTCCTCTCGAATCCGTGTTTAAAACTGATTCCATGCGATATGTTTTCACCTATAAAAAGAATGAACTGGTGAAACAGATTATTGATCCCGGGTTAGAAAACGACAATTTTGTGGTCGTTAATGAGGGGTTGCAAGAGAATCAGACAGTGCTTCTCAATGCGCCTTTCGAAACGGAACATCTCACACTCGAAGGTATTGATATTTATAATAAAATAAAAGAAAAAGCTTTGAAGGCGCAAGAGGAAGCGACCAGGAAAAAAGCGGAACCAAAAGCAGAGAAACGTCCCGTTAAGCCCCGCGGTGAATTTCCCGGTGGAAACGCTCGTCGACGCTAATCTTAAAAGGGCTTTCACGGAACCTTTTTTTAGGATGTAATTTTTTAACGCTGGATCTATGAAGTTGATTTATTTATTTACAAGATATTTTCATAACGTTATCATTGCCGTAGAAGCGATTTTGGCTAATAAGCTGAAATCGATGCTCACAGCATTGGGTATTATGTTTGGTGTAGCTGCTGTTATTAGTATGTTGGCTATTGGCAAAGGAGCCCAGCAGGAGGTGCTGGAGCAGATTAAACTGGTGGGAGTTAACAATATTATTGTAACACCAACCGAAATGTCAATTTCATCGTCCGAGAATGCACAGTCGTCTGTTGGTAATGTTAAACGTTTTTCACCGGGCCTGACTTTACTTGATGCCGAATCTATTAAAGAAAGCATTCCTACTGTCTCGAAAGTTAGTCCGGTTATTTCATTGAATTATCATGCCGTTTTGAAGGGTAGAAGCTATCCGGTCTCTTTGGAAGGCGTTTCTGCGACCTATTTTGAATTGTTAAATGTGACGCTAACAGATGGCACTGTTTTTAATGCTGAACAGAGTGCCGGAGGTTTTCCTGTTTGCGTGATAGGTGATAATATCCGTAATCGTTTTTTTTCGACGCAGGATCCCATTGGAAAATATATAAAATGTGGAGACACATGGCTTAAAGTAATCGGGCTTATTGAAAAGCGTGATTTTACCGCTTCGGCTTCCGATGAGATGGGGATCAGTAGTACCGACAATAAAATTTTTGTACCGGTAAAAACAATGTTGTTACGTTTTAAAGATCGGGCCCGGCTCGACCCTGAAAAAATGGAAAGTGTGGTGAGAGGGGGAGCTTCCGCTTCTTCTGAGTCAACTGAAACAACTAGTACGACATCTGTTAACCAGTTGGATAAGATTATTGTTCAGGTTGTAGAAACAGAGATGCTTAGTGCTACGGCAGATATTGTTAAACGTATGTTATTGCGTCGTCATTCCGATATTTTTGACTTTGAGGTGACAGTGCCTGAGTTACTGCTTAAACAACAGCAAAAAACCAATGATATTTTTAATATTGTGCTGGGAGCTATTGCCAGTATCTCGTTGATCGTTGGAGGGATAGGAATTATGAATATAATGTTGGCCTCCGTTTGGGAGCGCATACGTGAAATTGGTACACGGCAGGCCATTGGCGCATCTAAAAAGGATATTGTTGTTCAGTTTTTAGCCGAGTCTACGCTTATTAGTGTTACAGGTGGAATGATTGGAATTATTCTGGGGATTATACTGGCACAGTTAATTAATGTTATGGCCGATATCCAAACTGTTGTTAGTTTGTTTTCGGTCCTTGTTGCATTTGGGGTGTCGGCTTCTGTCGGAATTGTTTTTGGATATATACCGGCCAAGCGTGCGGCCGATCAGGATCCCGTGGAATCATTGCGTCATTAATTTAGAAGTAAATAATATATTATTAGGATGAAGAAACAGTTGCTTTTATTGTTGTTTGTCTTTGTTTATGGCTTTTTACAGGCACAGGAGAAGAAGGTTGTTGAAGTAGACATGACGCTCGACGAAGTCATTAATCTGGCCCAACGGCAGTCTCTTTATAGTTTTAGGCAAAAAAATATGTACCTGGCAAGTTATTGGGAATTTCGAAGTTATAAGGCGGATAGGCTGCCAGGACTGACTTTGAGTTCTACGCCTGTCAATTTTGACCGGTCTGTTAGCAGCCAGTTTATTTCTGAAGAGGAAGGTTATAAATTTGTATCTACTTCTGACTTTACCTCTGATGTTGCTTTATCTTTGGAGCAAATAGTGCCTTTTACCGGTGGCGTTTTTGATGTTACAACATCGGCTTCCCGTATTCAGAATCTCGATAACGATGGCGTGGAATATGCAACGGTTCCGGTGAGTGTTGGTTTTACGCAGTCTTTGAATGGTTATAACCCCTACCGCTGGGAGGCCCGAATTGAACCGCTTAAATTCGAGCAAGCCAAACTGGAGTATCTGCAATCGCTCGAGTCGTTGTCAATTCAGGTTACTAATTATTTTTTCAATGTGGCTACGGCCGAGATCAATAAACGAATTGCGGAAGTTAATTATAGTAATGCCGATACACTCTACAGAATTGGCAAGGGGCGTTTTGAAATAGGAACCGTAACTCAGGATGAATTACTTGATTTGGAGCTTAGTTTATTAAACGCCCGTTTGGCCGTGAGTCGTTCAGAAATAAGCATTAAACAAGCTCGTGCATCATTGAATTCTTTTCTCGGCGTAGATGACGATTTTCAGATAAATTGCGTAATTCCTTCTGAAGTGCCTGAATTGAAGGTGAATGTTGACAAGGCTCTGGCTCTGGCGATGGAAAATAATCCTGATATTATGCAATATAAACAGGAGATGTTAGAGGCCGAGCGGGATGTGGCGAAAACACGTTCTGAAAGTGGATTAAGTGCTAGTATTCGCGCAAATCTTGGGGTCAATAAAAATGCCGATGATCTGGATATGGCTTATAAAAGTCCGTTTCTTGAACAGCAACAAATTCGCGTGGGTTTAAGTGCACCTGTTATGGATTGGGGACAACGCAAAGGGCAGATTGAAATGGCCCGTTCAAATAGGGAGGTGACGGAAGCCACTGTGAAACAGGCTCTCCTCGATTTTGAACAGGATGCGGTTATAAGTGTTTTGGATTTTAACCTTCAGGAAGAGCAAGTTGAAATTGCGGCTAAAGCAGATACCATCGCACAATTGGGGTATGAGGTTACCAAACAGCGTTTTTTAATTGATAAAGTTGATGTGATTCGTCTTAATTCGGCCCGTAATTCTCTGGATGCCGCCCGTAGAAGTTATATTGACGCATTGCGTAAGTATTGGGTGAGTTATTTTGGTATTAGACAGCTTACTTTATTCGATTTTGAAAATGACCGTTCTTTACTTGAAGAATTGGATAGCTTATTGCAACAATAAAGATTTGGCATGATGAAGAAAAAATGGCAGTTGATAATTCCTTTGGTTTTGGTTGTGATAACACTGTTGGGATATTGGTTTGCGAATCAAAATGACGACAGTGAACCTGAAAGTGCAAAGGTGGTAAAAGGCGATTTTGAAATTCTTGTATCGGCCACCGGAGAGCTAGAGGCCTTGGAGGCAACGCGAATAATGATTCCTGAAGTGCTTACAAACCGAAGCGTACGTATCCGTGGGCTGCAAATTACCGATATTGTAAAAGAAGGGACTGTCGTTAAGAAGGGTGATTATGTGGCAACGCTCGATCCGGCTGAAGTGGAAGAGAAGATGAGAAGTTCTATGGATAATCTGGAATTGCTTAAGAATAATCTTGAGAATGCTCAGATTGATAGTTCTCTCGTATTATCAGATGCTCGTGACAATATTCGTGTCTCCTATGATAAAGTGCAGGATAAGGAGATTGAGGTGGAGCAATCGGTTTACGAATCCAAAGCAGTGCAACGGCAGGCTGAAATCAATCTGGAAGCTGCCCGGCGTCAGTGGGAGCAGAAAAAACGCAATTATGTACAGCTTGAACGTAAGCATAGATTACATATCCAACGAGCCCGTGAGTTGCTGGAAGAAGAACAGCAGGAGCTTGAAACGTTGCAGCAGCTTAAACGTGATTTATATGTTACAGCGCCCTCCGATGGATTGGTCGTATATGCCAAGGGAAACAATAGTCAGAAAGTCCGGATCGGATCCTATGTTAGCCGATGGGAACCGCTTATTGCCACACTTCCTGATTTATCAACCTTGCAGTCAGTTGTGCAAATTCAGGAAATTGAAGTTCCAAAAGTGAAACCGGGGCTCCCAGTGAGGATTACAATTGATGCTTTTCCTGAAAAGAAGTTTACGGGCGTGGTGACCCGAGTCGCTAATGTAGGGCAGGAGGTTGAGGGGGAATTTTTTAATGGCTTTAAAGTAGAAATAAAAGTTGAACCCGATGGGCAACAGTTGTTGCCTGGCATGACTTCAACCAATCACATTGTTGTGGAGTCGATCCCTGAAGCTTTGATGGTCCCGCGTCTGGCTGTTTTTTCTGACGATGAATTTCCTTTTTTTGTATACAAGCGGGAGGGACTTTCTGTGGTGAAGCAGGAGATTAAAGTCGATGGCGAAAACGATACATATTACCGATTAGTTGGCGGTCTTGACGAAGGTGACCGTGTTATGTTTCATATTCCAGACAATTTGGATGCAATTAAATCGGTTCCGCTTTAAAGGCTTTCTTTTTTTATTGCGCAAATAGGTTAAAAAAGCTTTCATAAACAGTGTTATGAAAGCTTTTTTTTGTTATTGCGCTGTTGTGTAGTTTGTTATGGTGTTTTTAATGGTGGTAAAAAAAATGAAGAAATTTTTCTGTAATTCAGCTGCCTTCTTTATATTTGCTGAAGAATTATAAAACCTTTATATTTATTTAGAGTGTTTATAAATTGAAATTTACAATTTAAAATTAGCTAGATATGAAAGTTACAGTTGTAGGAGCAGGAAACGTAGGTGCTACTTGTGCTGATGTGTTGGCCTATCGTGAAGTAGCCAACGAAGTGGTTTTGATTGATATCAAAGAAGGTATTGCTGAGGGCAAAGCTTTGGATATTTGGCAGAAGGCCCCAATCAACCAGTATGACACCCGTACCGTTGGTGTTACCAATGATTATACAAAAACGGCCAACTCGGATGTTGTTGTTATTACTTCAGGTTTACCCCGGAAGCCGGGTATGACCCGCGATGATTTAATTGAAACCAATGCTGGAATCGTAAAATCTGTTACCGAGCAAGTTGTTAAATTTTCACCTGAGGCGATCATTGTTATTGTTTCCAATCCGTTGGATGTTATGACCTATCAGGCTCATATAACCAGTAAATTGCCCCGTACTAAAGTGATAGGTATGGCTGGTATCCTTGATACTGCGCGTTACCGTGCCTTTCTTGCCGAAGCGCTGAATGTGTCACCTAAAGATATTCAAGCTGTTTTAATGGGTGGTCATGGCGATACCATGGTTCCACTGCCACGTTATACTACAGTCGGAGGTATCCCGGTTACCGAATTAATTGATGCAGAAACTTTGAATGCTATCATTGAACGTACAAAAGCAGGTGGTGGTGAGTTGGTTAAATTGATGGGTACATCTGCATGGTATGCGCCGGGTTCAGCAGCTGCCCAAATGGTTGAAGCTATCATCCGCGACCAGAGACGCGTATTCCCTGTTTGTGTTAAATTGGAAGGTGAATACGGTATTGACAACTGTTACCTTGGCGTTCCTGTTGTTTTGGGTAAAAATGGTGTTGAAAAAGTAATTGAGTTGGATTTGACGGCCGAAGAAAAAGAACTTCTAAATACCAGCCGCGATCATGTTAAAGAAGTAATGGCTGTACTTGACCGTATCAGTAAATAATTAGTGATACGGTCAAAAACTCCGGTGTCCGATCCGATAAGGAAGCTTTATTTTTGAGGCTTACGTAGTTAGAAAGAGCGCCGAAGTTAAATTTTATAGACAGACTCTGATTCGTTGAGTTGAAAAAAAAGAGCGCCGGGTAAGGCGCTCTTTTTTTTAGCTATTGTCAATCGATTCTTCAACAGTGGGCTCAGCCGGTTTATCTTGGGGTTCTGAAGCCATTGGTTTGACCGGATTTTCAACTTTTTCACGAAGCACCAGTTGCTTATAATATGAAATGATAAGCGTGGTAAATGGTAATGCCAGCAACATGCCTAATAAGCCCATTATACTTCCCCAAATCGACAATGATAACAATATTATTGCCGGGTTCATATTGTAAGCCTTGCCCATGATACGAGGTATTAAAATGGTTTCCTGGATAACCTGAACTATGGCAATAACAATGAAAACTCCCAAAAACACCTGGAAAAAATCCTGCCCATTTTCAATGGCTTTAAGTAGTGATAGAAATACAGCGGGAATGAAGCCCACAACCTGTAGGTAAGGAACGATGTTCAACACGCCTATAAATAATCCAAGCGTTATTGCCATGGGTAGATTGATTATTGAAAATCCAATGGCCATTAAAACCCCAACTATCATAGCTATAGTTGTTTGTGCTCTAAAATAAACTTTCATCGAAAGTTTTAAATCTTCCGAAATATCGTTGATTAAACCTCTGTGTTTGTATGGAATCAGGTTTTGCCAGCTGTTTTCCAGTTTTTTAAAATCAAGTGAGATGAAAAACAGATAGAGAAGTACCAGTAAAACGCCTATTATGCCTGAAATAATACTTACGGAGCTGGTGAAAAGCGATTGAATTGAGTTGGAGATAATAGATGTAATCTGTTTTACATTTTCGGCATTTAATAAGGCCTGGAAATTTTGATTCGCAAATATATCCTTTACAAAAATCTGAATGTCACCTGGGATAATGCTCTGGTAATCGTGAGTGTTTAGGTAGGTTCTCAATAATTGCGACATATTTGTGATTTCGTTCAGTACTTTGGGTATTAGCCATAGCAATGCGCCTGTAATAGCCGATAGAAAGAAGATAAGTGTTATAAACACCGAGATGCCACGGTGCTTTACCCGGCATTTTTCCTGGATAAATAACACCATAGGATTCATTAAATATGCCAGCAGTAACGCTATAAAAAAAGGAACCAATACATTGCTGATTGCACGCACAGCCATTATAATTCCTATTATTACTGCTATAGATACCAGCATTCTTACAAACCGGTCAAAGGTGTACGGTTTTGAAGAGGCAAATGGTAACTCATAGTATTCGTCCGGATTTGATTTCATTGCTGTGTTATTTGGTTTTTTAGGTCCTTTAATTTTTTGGGTTACAGTTTTTATAACGGCGTAACCCAGTCCAAAACAAAGATAAATAATTAATTTGATTTGAAAATGAAACAATTGTATTAGCAATACGTTATATCTTTTGTTAATTAATGTAAAAAATGATTATATTTGTACAATAATTGATAGTCGTTATTTGTTATTTTAATATGGCCAAAAAATCAGACATTTATTGTCTTTAATATGAGTGCGTTTTTTGTCTTCAAATATTTGAAATTGACTGACTTTGTGGGCTTATTTCTCTTGGTCGTCAAGCATTGTGTTGAAAATGTGAATGACGTATTCTTTGAAGTTTTTTGTTTCGGTTATTTATTTACAAATAATGAAATTTAGTATGATATGATTAGGTTCCTCAGAATATGGGTTATGTTGATGGTAGTGATTGCTGCCGGGTGGGGGTGTGAACGTGATTACTCTTTCAGGGGCGGAGATGAAGGTATCAGTTTCTCTACCGACACTGTTATGTTTGATACTATTTTTACTTCTATAGGTTCTGCTACGCGTTATTTTCGGGTTTATAATCCATATGGCGCAGATATGGTTATTGACTGTATAAAATTAGTGGGTGGTGAAGATTCTAAGTTTAGAATTAATGTGGATGGAATAGCTGATGTTGAGCTTAATGATGTGGAATTGCGATCAGGTGACAGTTTGTTTGTTTTTGTTGAAGTTACAATAGATCCGGGTGAAGGCGTTAATACGCCTTTTGTAGTGACTGATTCGGTTGAATTTATAACCAAAGAAAAGGTGCAGAACGTAAAATTGGTGGCTTACGGTCAGGATGTCGTTGTTATGCGGCAGCAGAAGTTGGCGACCACTCAATTAACGGCTGAAAAACCATACCTGATTTATGATTGGATTGAAGTGGATTCGATGCAGACCCTGACGATAGATGCCGGTGCTCGGTTGTATTTTTATCAGGATGCTTTTCTGAATGTTCGTTCGGGGGCAAGTCTGGTGGTTAATGGCACCCGCGAAGAACCGGTGCTTTTTGCCGGGTCGAGGTTGGAAGAATGGTATACGGATATTCCCGGACAGTGGGGGTATATTTATTTGATGCCTGGCAGTAAAAACAGCTTGATTAATTATGCTACAATTCGCAATGCGACCATTGGTTTAGTCGTCGATTCGGTGGGTCTTGATAATAGTGATCCATTGATTATTTCTAATACGCGCATCGAACACTCGGCCAAACAAGGTCTTTTGGCTCAGACTTCAGCTATTCGTGCTTCTAACAGTTTGTTTGGCGATTGCGGGAGTGCCTCGGTCGCGTTAACTTTAGGAGGTGAATACGACTTTTATCATTGCACCATCGCTAATTATTTTAACTGGAAGTTTCGCGGCACCCCTGCTCTTGTCCTTTCTAATTATATGGAAGAAAGTGCCGGAATTGAAATTTACGATTTGACGGCAAATTTCTATAATTGTATTGTTTATGGACAGGCCGGCGATGAATTTGGCCGTTATTTTGAAGGGGGTGATACGGCTGTTGTCGATTATAAATTCGATCATGTTTTATTGCGATCTTCATTAACAGATGATGAGTTAGCCGATAAGACACATTTTAATGCGGTTATTGTTAATGAGTCGCCTTTTTTTGTTTCAACTTCTGATTTTAACTACCAGCTTGATACCTTATCTGTGGCAGTGGATGCCGGATCAAGTGCATATGCAGGTGATTACTCTGTGGATTATGCCGGGAATAATAGGTTGGATGATGTCGCTCCGGATCTTGGATTTATGGAGCGAATTGAACGTCAGTAAATGAGATTTATTCTGTCTTTTGGTTTTTTTTCTTTTTTTTGTTTGGCTGTTGTGGCTCAGTCAAAAATTGAAGCCGGGAATAGTGCTGGCATCATGTTTTACAATACCGAAAATTTATTTGATACACGTAATGATTCGTTGAAGGATGATGACGAATATACGCCAGAGGGCCATCGTCACTGGACGTATACTCGTTTGAGGCGCAAATGGGTGGGGCTGAGCCGTGTAATTGTTAACGCGAATGGCTGGAATGCTCCCGTAATAATAGGTCTATGCGAAGTTGAAAACAGATGGGTTGTTAATTCAATGTTGTATGAAACCGGATTGAAAAATTTGTCTTATGATTTGGTTCATTATGAGTCCCCTGACAATAGAGGTATTGATGTGGCGCTGATGTATCAAACAACACGGGTTAAAATCCTTTATTCGCAGCCCATTCCTGTTAAAATAGAAGGTGACAGACCTACCCGAGATATTCTATTTGTGAAAGCGTTGCTTGATAATGCGGATACGCTTTTTGTTTTGGTGAATCATTGGCCTTCCCGGTGGGGAGGAGCCGTTGCCACGCATCCCAAACGTCGTTTGGCGGCCAAAACAGTACGGCATATTACCGATTCTCTTTTTTGTGAAAACAAGCTGTCAAAAGTGATAATAATGGGCGATTTTAATGAGCCGCCGCAAAGTGATATTTTTAGAGTAGATTTGAATGTTGGTGCGCCCTCTGATGATAATTGGCTGGTTAGTCCGGCGCTTGATTTGCCCACTGGTGTGGGAACTTTGAAATACCAGCATGAATGGTCGGTGTTTGACCAGATTATTGTTTCCCGATCTTTGCTGACTGATACGCTGGGCGTTGCCATGCAATCACCACAGCTTCGCATCATTCGTTTGCCTTTTTTACTGGTGCGGGATGAAAATTATGGCGGGGAGAAACCTTTTCGTACTTATGTTGGCTATAAGTATCAGGGTGGATACAGCGATCATTTGCCCGTATGGATTGATTTGGTTAATCATAACCAGGCCTGCTCCGGGCTGCATGATTAATCTTGATTGTTATTGTATTTGCTGTTTTAACCATTCAAATAAACAAACCGCAGCAGCATGTGATACATTAAGGGATTTGACATTCCCCGTTACCGGGATATGAATCGATAGCTGTACTTTTTGGATTAGTAGCGGGCTGATTCCATTTATTTCATTGCCAACTATTAATGCCATTTTTTGAGGTAATGTAGTGTTGAAAAGATTGGTTGATTGAGGCGCTGTTTCCAATGCGGTCAAAATATAGTCTTTCGGAATGTGAGAAAATAGTTCGTCTGATGTGCAGAATTGCCAATTTACAACAGGACCTGCGACTTCGCCCATTCGTTTAATTTTTGAGAGCCGCGGTCGTTCAGAATCATTGACCACCAAAACGTCTTCGCAACCAATATTTCCTGCAAGTCTTATTATTTGACCAATATTTTCAGGTGTTTTTAAGTTGTCGGTAATAATGATTGGCCTGAATGGATGCTTTATGGCGTATGGCTTTTGTTGAAAGAAGTTGTTTGAATTGAGATTTTGCATGATGTTATTGGTCTGCTTTCCTGAGTCCTAGTTTTTCCCCTGTTTTAAGCATGTAGTTATAGGCTTCATCATAGTCGTTGTGAATGATTCCATCGAGGATGGCATCTTTAATGGCACTTTTAATGGTCCCGACTTCCTGACAAGGTGGCAGATTGAAGGTGCGCATGATAAGTTCGCCTGATACCGGTGGCTGGAAATTACGTACTTTATCTTTTGCTTCTATTTCACGCAGTTTTCTTCGTACAATTTTGAAATTGCGCAGATGGCGTTCAACTTTTTCTCTGTTTTTAGAGGTGATATCTGCTTCACATAGTGTCATAAGTTGGTCTATATTGTCGCCTGCTTCAAATAATAAACGACGTACGGCTGAATCCGAAACTTCGTCTTCAATTAAGGCGATGGGACGCATGTGCAGAAATACCATTTGTTGCACAAATTTCATTTTTTCATTTAGTGGCAGTCGCATTCTTTTGAAGATGCGGGGTATCATTTTTTTGCCGATGTGATTATGGGCATGAAATGTCCACCCTTGTACAGGGTCAAAGCGTTTGGTTACAGGTTTGGCAATGTCGTGAAGCAATGCCGCCCAACGCAGCCATAGGTCACTACTGTTAGGTGTAATTTGATCCAGGACTTCCAGCGTATGGAAAAAATTATCCTTGTGCGACTGACCTTTTATGGTTTCCACCCCTTTCAAGGCGGTGAGTTCGGGAAAAAAAAGTGCCAACAGTCCCGTTTTGTCCAGCAATTTAAATCCTATTGACGGTCTCGGGGTCATCATTATTTTGTTGATCTCGTCGCCAATGCGCTCCGGTGATAAAATTGCAATGCGTTCCTTATTGGTTGAAATAGCCTTAAATGTTGTGTCTTCGATGCGAAAATTGAGCTGGGTAGCGAATCGTATGGCTCTGAACATGCGCAGGGGGTCGTCAGAAAAGGTGATGTCAGGATCCAGAGGGGTTCGTATGATGCCGTTTTCAATGTCGGTTAACCCGCCAAAGGGGTCAATTAGTTTTCCATAAGTGGCATTGTTGAGGCTGATTGCAAGCGCATTGATGGTGAAGTCGCGACGGTTTTGATCATCTTCGAGTGAACCGTTTTCAACCATTGGCTTGCGACTGTCATGATTATATGATTCTTTGCGGGCACCAACAAATTCAACCTCTGTTTCGCGATAGCGAAACATGGCTGTGCCAAAGGATTTAAACACGGATACCTTTAGTCCGCCCAGTTTTTTTGCCGTTTTTTCAGCCAATTCAATGCCATTGCCAATTACGACTATGTCAATGTCATGATTTTCACGCTTCAGAAAAATGTCCCTGACAAATCCGCCGATAACGTATGTCTCTAAACCCGCTTGGTCGGCAATGTCTGATATGGCTTTAAAAATAGGGTGTTTCAGGTGCTGTTGCATCGAATCTTTGTTGTTTGTATTAGGTTGCAGATTTTACGAACTGCCAAAATTACAATTTTTTAGTTAAAGCCACGTGTCTTGTTTTTTAGTGTCAACGCAACATTTTTTAATTGTCGTCTGTAATGCTTTATTTGTTAGTCTTTTGAACAATTTGTGAAGGTGGGGGCTTTTATTTATAATCTTATTGGTTTGTGGCTTTTTTTTTTGGCACAATGGTTGTATTAACTTATTTACAAATTTAGATGTTTGTATTATTGAAGATAAGTATTAATTTTGTATTTAGATAATTTTTAAAATTTACGATTATGGTTGAGTTTTTAAATGTTGACACTTTTAAAGAGAAAGTATTCGATTATTCCAACAATAAAGAGTGGAGCTTTAATGGGGATAAGCCCTGTTTAATTGACTTCTATGCTGATTGGTGTGGCCCCTGTAAAATGGTAGCGCCGGTTTTGGACGAGCTGTCGAATGAGTATGATGGCAAATTGAATGTTTATAAAGTTAACACGGAAAAAGAACAGGAGTTGGCTGCTGTTTTTGGTATTCAGAGTATTCCGTCAATATTGTTTGTGCCTAAAGAGGGACAACCGCAAATGGCTATGGGGGCGCTTCCAAAAGAAACTTTTGAGAAGGCCTTTAAAGATGTACTTGGAGTAGAGAAGTAATACCGTGTTTTATGATGTTTATATAGTTGGTGATAGTCCGGTAACGATTGTGGACAGATTAGAATGCTTTGATTTTGAGGCTTTCGTAGCCTAAGAACGTGAGTGTACTGGTGTAAGTGAATGTTTAGAGAGCAAGCATTACGCAGATATTGGGCTTGATAAATTGACTATAGCTAATTAAACCCCCGGTTATCCTATTCTGAGATGAGTTTTAGTAGGATACCGGGGTTTTGTTTTTTGTGTTGCAGATGTAATTTAGTACAACTTTTTTTGGGCGGATGCGTTTAGAGAAAGCGAGTTTGTTTGACATCGATGTTAATTAGGGTCTGTTCATAAACTAAGGGTTTGAAATATAAAGTTCAAATTCAAGGCTTGCGATGTCATAAAAATCAAGGCGTTTACTTTTCGTAAATGACTGTTTTTATGACAAGCGTAACGCAGAAGTTGACTTTACAGACAAACACTAATTAGTGCTTGCCAGAAAAAAAGATATGTTTTTGAGGTTTGCGCAAATCGAATAACTAAAGCTTCCTGGTGTAAATGATATTTTTGAGTAGTGTTTCAACTTCCTTCGGGAATTTAAAGTTTAGAATATATGAAAAATACGTTTTTAGCTTTTCTGATAGTTTTTTTTGTTGTTGGGGCGGGAGTCTCTGATGCCTCTAATAATGGTAATGAAGCGATTCTTTTCACTTCAGGAGCAGATGAGGGTGAAGCAGCTGTTATTCCGCTTGATGAAGCCGGATTTATAGAGCATGTTTTTGACTATAAAAATAATTCAGAGTGGAAATATAAAGGAGATAAACCTGCTATTATCGATTTTTATGCTGAATGGTGTGGCCCTTGTAAGCGTTTGTCGCCCGTTTTAGCTGAATTGCAGCGTGAATACGGCGGTAAAATACAGGTGTATAAGATAGATGCAGAGAAAAATCGTGAATTGGCTGCTGCTTTTGGCGTTTCGGCTTATCCCACAATGCTGTTTATTCCTATGAACTCAGATCCTGCCGGTGCTCGTGGATTACTACCCAAAGAAGAACTTGTTCGACTCATTACAGATTTTTTGAAGGTTGAAAAATAATTCTAATTTATATTGTAAGCGCGAAAAGGATTGGATCGTAATGATTTATATTAAAAGTCGACCTGTTGTCAGGCCGACTTTTTTGTAAATAACATTCGATATAAAAGAGAGATGTTTGTCTTTTATTGTTTTTTATTAAATTTGCACCCGAAAGATAGGGGTGCCTTTTTTTTGGCTGAGATTACACCCTTTGAACCTGATGCAGGTAATGCTGACGCAGGAAATCATCTGTTTCTCAGATTTCTCCTTTTCTTTCTCTACTGTCTACAATGGGGTGCCTTTTTTTAGGCTGAGATTATACCCTCTGAACCTGACCGGGTAATGCTGGTAAGGGAAAGTGTGCATCTCCTTACTTATCCTCATTGCAGTTTTGTTTATTTTTTAAATTTTAACTGCTTTAAAATGAAGAGATCTTTTATTTTGTTGATGATGTTGGTCATGACATCGGTCGTGGCTATGTCACAGTATCGCTTTTTGGGTGTTGTGACAGATGAACAGTCTAACCCTTTGCCCGGCGCGGCTATTTGGCTGGATGAATCGCTTGCAACGGTTACAAACAATCAGGGTCGGTTTGAATTCTCAGAAATTAATAAAGGGGTACATGCCTTAAAAATTTCTTTTTTGGGATATGAAATGTTGGCTCAAGACATTGAAATCAATGCGGATGTTAATCTTGAGTTTAAAATGACTCAAAAATGGCATTTGACCCCGGAGGTGATTGTTAGTGCTTACAGGGCAGGTGATAAAGCGCCGGTGGCCTATTCTAATAAATCGGGGAATGCCTTACGTTCTTTAGGTACAACTGAGGATTTACCTTATTTGCTGCAATTGATGCCTTCGTTGGTTGCTACGTCCGAATCGGGTATCGCAGTTGGTTCTACGGCTTTTAGAGTCCGGGGCTCTGATCCTACGCGTATCAATGTCACCGTTAATGGTATTCCTTTAAATGATTCTGAAAGTCAGGGTGTCTATTGGGTTAATATGCCTGATTTCTCAGGTTCGGTGCAAGAGGTCCAGGTGCAACGCGGCGTGGGTACTTCGGCCAACGGTTCTGCCGCTTTTGGAGCTACTGTTAATTTTAGAAGTGGGGCCGATACAACGGAGCCTTTTGCCGAAGCTGTTTCAGCAGCTGGGAGTTACAATACTTTTAAGAATTCGGTTAAAATGAGTACTGGTCTTATTAATGACAGGTTTTCCTTTGAGGGTCGCTATTCCAATGTTCAGTCTGACGGTTACATAAAAAATGCGTTTGCTAATCATAAGTCATTGTATCTGAGTGGAACAATGCATTTTGCCTCCAGCTTTTTGAAGATGAATGTGATTCATGGCGATCAGCGTACCGGAATTAGTTGGTGGGGCGTACCTCAGGAGCTGTTGAAGATTGACCGGCGTTACAATCCCGCAGGAGTTTATACCGATATTAATGGTAATGAACAGTATTATAAAGATCAGTCGGATAATTATATACAAACACATTATCAGGCATTTTTCAGTCATGCTTTTTCTTTGAATTCGGATATGACACTGGCGCTCCACTATACCCGGGGAGATGGCTTTTATGAGCAATACAAAGAGGGAGAGTCTTTTGCTGATTATGCTTTGCCCAATGTGGAGGTTGGTGATCAGACGGTAGAAACGACAGATTTGGTGCGTCAAAAATGGATGGCAAATGATTTTTACGGTTTTGTATTTTCGGGTAACCAGCAAGCAGGCGATTTCCTTAAATTGTCGGTGGGAGGCGGTTGGAACCGGTATGATGGCGATCACTATGGGAAAATTATCTGGGCTCGTTATGCGTCTAACATGGAGAAAGATTATGAATGGTATTTTAACAATGGGTTGAAAACTGATTATAACATCTTTACCAAACTGGACTTTGACTTCGGTGCAGTTAGCTTTTTATTGGATATGCAATATCGTGGGGTTGATTACGAAATGTCGGGATTCGACGATGATTTAAATTCTTTGGATCAGAATCATTCATTCAATTTTTTTAATCCCAAGGCCGGTTTTTTTGTAACTGTTAATGAGGCGGTGGATGCTTATGCTTCGTTTGGTGTTGCCAATCGTGAGCCTACGCGTACCAATTTCAAGGATGCCAATGGCGACCCGGATGCTATGCCTCAGGCCGAACGATTGTTTGACTGGGAAGCTGGAACAGGTTTTAAGTCCGGAATGGCTTCCTTTAATGTGAATCTGTTTTATATGTTGTATCGTGATCAGCTGGTGCCTACTGGTGAAAAAAGCAACGTGGGGTATGATATCATGACAAATGTTGAAAAAAGTTATCGCGCCGGGGCTGAATTACAATGGGGGATAAGACCGGTTCATTTTCTTCGTTGGGATGGAAATATAACACTTAGCCGTAATAAAATTGAGAACTATGTTGAGACGGCCGACGAATATGATGCCGACGGTAATGCATTGGTTCGCATTACTCCGCTTGGGACAACCGATATTGCTTATTCGCCATCATTGGTTGTTGGAAGTTCTCTTGCCGTGAAATGTTTCAAAGGTGCCAATGTTACATTGAATTCTAAATATGTCGGAGAACAGTTCTTTGATAATACTTCCAGTAACGATCGTCAATTGGATGCATATCTGGTGCATGACCTTAAGCTGAG
The DNA here is from genome assembly GCF_052400685.1 of Geofilum sp. OHC36d9. Lineage (NCBI taxonomy): Bacteria > Pseudomonadati > Bacteroidota > Bacteroidia > Marinilabiliales > Marinilabiliaceae > Geofilum > Geofilum sp. OHC36d9. Next base: position 261,235 of record NZ_JBQTGJ010000004.1, on the reverse strand, counting down.
CTATGGCTTTACGCCTGCATGGATGAAACAGGTGGAAATTTCCCTGATGGTTAATAACCTTTCTAATTTGAAGTATGAGAGTAATGCTTATGGAGGTAACTGGTACGAGGAGGGGGTTGAACAGACCTGGGCTTATTATTATCCCATGGCACCGCGATATTACATGGGCCAGTTGGTGCTGAAATTTTAGGTTTAATAGGCGTTTGTGATTGAAAGAAAAGTCCTGTTTCTATGTTATGGCTGTTCTCTGAATAGGGTCTCCCAATGTGAGCTCACATTTTTGGGATTTCGCAGGTTTTAAATTCAACCATTCCTTATTATTATTATTAGTCCTTATTTTTTTTGGAGGACACTGAAGTAAAAAAGCGATGCTGTATTAAGCATCGCTTTTTGTTTATCTGGTTACATTGGCAAATTCCTTCCACAATTTTTCATCGCGCGGAACAGGTGCCACAATTTCAAGGGCCTCTTTGGTTACCGGATGATTAAACCGGATTTTACGGGCGTGTAATGTTATTCCTCCATTGGGATTTGAGCGGGAGAAGCCGTATTTCAAATCGCCGCGTATGGGGCAGCCGATTTTAGCAAGCTGGCATCGGATCTGATGATGACGGCCGGTCTGTAAATCAACTTCCAACAGATGGAACGAGGCAGAGCTCGAAATCATTTTATAACTTAAAATAGCTTCCTTGGCACCGGAACGCATTTTTGGAAAAGCATATGATTTGTTTTTTTTACTGTCTTTTAGAATAAAATGACGAAGGGTTGCTTCATCTTCTTCAGGCAGTTCTTTTACTACGGCCCAATAGGTCTTTTTTACTTCTTTGTCCTGAAACATCTTATTCATCCGCCCTAAAGCTTTACTGGTGCGGGCAAACAAAACCACGCCGCTGACGGGGCGATCCAATCGATGAACCACACCAAGATATACTTCTCCCGGTTTGTTGTATTTCTTTTTAATGTAGGCTTTCACCTTATCACTTAATGGCTCATCTCCGGTATCGTCGCCCTGTACCAAATCCGATCCGGTTTTGTTGACTGCGATGAGGTGGTTGTCTTCGTATAAAATTTCTAGATTCATCGTTTTTAATAATTTTGTTTTGGGAAGCCTTGTATGGTGGTTCATCGGTTGATGAACTTGTTTTGGTTAATACTGTTCCCGTTCGTTTGGAAAATCATGCGACTTCACGTCCTCAATATAATTGCCTACCGCCCCGGTTATTTCGGCGTAGAGGTTGTGGTATCGACGTAAAAATCGTGGCGAAAAATCCTGATTAATACCCAGCATGTCGTGAATGACCAAAACCTGACCGTCTACGCCACCGCCCGCACCAATGCCTATAATAGGAATGGTGAGTTCTTTGGCTACTTTTTCGGCCAAAACAGCTGGTACTTTTTCCAGGACAATACCAAATACCCCGGCCTCTTGGAGCAGATGAGCTTCTTCCACAAGTTTTTTAGCTTCATCTTCCTGTTTGGCGCGCACAGCGTATGTGCCAAATTTGTGGATTGATTGTGGTGTCAGACCCAGATGTCCCATGATGGGTATGCCGGCCGAAAGAATACGTTTCACTGATTCCAGTATCTCTTGTCCGCCTTCCAGTTTCAACGCATCGGCACCTGTTTCCTTCATCATTCGGATGGCCGATGCGACGGCTTCTTTACTATTGCCCTGATAGGTTCCAAAAGGCATATCAACAACTACCATAGCACGTTTTACGGCTCGTACCACTGAGGCAGCGTGATAAATCATCTGGTCCAGGGTAATGGGGAGGGTTGTTTCCCATCCCGCCATCACGTTGGCTGCGGAGTCGCCCACTAAAATGACGTCTAACCCTGTTTTGTCAACAATTTTTGCTATGGAATAATCATACGCAGTGAGCATTGCTATTTTCTCACCTTTCATCTTCATTTCACTCAACACATGAGTGGTTATTTTTTTGGGTCCTTCTTTTGCTACAGACATGATTCTTTGATTTTGAACGGCAAAGATAAGGATAAAATGAATGATATTGAACAGTGAAAAAGAGCCTGACGTCTGATTGCTCTTAATTGTTTAAGATCAAAGAAATATTGGTCTTATTTTTTTGATCTTTTATTTTTGGAATGGGATGGTAGTTGCTTATGCTTCAATCAGTTTAAGGTCTCTTATTTTGTCTGATAATACTGAATGTTTTGTCCTGAATTTTTTAAGCTGTAATAAGGTTTCTTGTTGTGTTTTATCACTCCATTTCTGGTCTGAATTAAAGAGTGACTCGTAGTAGCTTATCCCATTTGCCATGTTGTTGATGAAATCATCCCAGTTTTTTATCTGACGATTATTGGGCATAACGCATGCATCCATTTCTTCATCCAGATAGTTCAGATACATGCCTAATTCTTTCATGAAAAGATTGGGCCGATTGGGATGTGTGATTAAATTACAGCGTCCGTAAATATGACCAATCATCTCCGGGAGTGATGACTCTTTTGAGAAATAAGCCAGATTGGGCCCCGGACAAACTGATACGCCTGATCCTTCCAGTTGTGTGTTAAGCCCATGTGCGTTTAGAGCGGCAACTCCCAAACCATTACAAATACATGATTTTGAAGTTATTTGTTCAAATTCTTTTTCAGATTCTGCTTTTGGTAGGTTTTTGGCTTTTAGTTCTTCAATTTTCTGCTTCTGATATTGTCGTGAAGCAGTGCAGATGGGCCGGTCAGTATATTCTTTGTTAAGCAGGATGAATTTTTTGGTGCAGGCTGCTCCGGGAACGCCATTTTTGATCTTGTTTTGTTGTTCTAAATCGCGTGAAGTGCCTTTTATGTTGTTAAAGCGCACGCCTACGGGTGATACATTGCTTAGGAAATAGTCATCTTCATTACCGTTGGCCAAAAGTTGAACAGTGGCTTTATCAATCGAAATGGCCTCAGGTACCAAAAGAAATGGAGAGCCCCAGCCCACGCTGTCAAGTTGGTATTGTTTTAAAAGAAATTCATGCTCTTCAGCGGTTCCAACACCCCCTTGCGCTGTTAGCTGCATTGCGGGTGCTTGTGATGGAGTCGTTCTGTTTTTGGATTGCAGAGCTTTTGTGTATATCTCAAATAGTTCTTGTTTCAGGTTGTTTTTGTTTTGATTGAATTCATGAAGGATAGGCCCCATCAGAAAGCCTTGCGTGGCGAAGGCGTGCCCGCCGCAATTTAATCCCGACTCAATTCTGAATTCTGAAATCCAAAGTCCTTTTTTTGCAAAAATTTTACCCTGTACAATGGCGGATCGGTAATCTGAAACTTTTAGTGTTATTTGTTTTCGGAAGGTGCCGTTTTTATCCGGATAAAAATCTTCAAATTGCTCCATGTAACTGTATAGTCTTGCGTTCATTCCGGCCGACAGTATAATGGAGGCGTTTAAGTTACTGGTGGCAAAACCACGAAGGGCCGCGTGTGCATCATTGTGTTCGGTCGATAATTTTTCCCCGCCTTTGTAATTTTCTTTATCCAGTTTGGTCATTATATTAACATCAATACTACCGGGATGTAAATATTGTTGAAGAATTTCTCCGATGCGACTGTTGGAAGCTGTCTCTATAACCTGATCAAGAAGTAATTTTAATTCGGACGTCTCTGGCAGAAGGGTTCTGAATTTGTTCAGCTCTTCTCGTTTTGTGGTGAGTGTTGATTTGAAATCTTCGAATTTATTGTTTACAATATCATTAATGAGGTTCAGGTAGCTTTTAATTCTCTCGGCTCTAAAGTCATTTATTTTGTTCGTGATTGCATTGAATGGGAAATTGTATTTAGTACTGTATAGTTCCCGTAGTCGTTCGGTAAGCATGTCGTCAACCAGTGAAATGGCAGAAGCGATGCCCAGATGTGCTACCTTTACAGGTGTGTCAATGGTGTAGCCGATTCCCATTACTGGAATGTGAAATGTGTGTAATTGCATATATTTTCAGGTATTAAAAGATGATTTAACCGGGGGGATTTGTACTTGCTATTGGTGGTTTTTTATTTTGTACTGTTTCAAAGATAGATTAACAATTGTGCTTTGGGGTTTTAAAAAGGTTTTATTCTTGTGTTTGGGATAAAATAATGGCATTTGGGGTAGTTGACGACAAGATTGGCTGAATTTTGGTTGGGTTTGTTTAATTGTTTAGTTGAAATGACATGGCTGTGGAGACAAACTAAATCCTTATTTTTGTGCTTTATTCAGAACGTAAAATATATAGATAGGTGATATATCCGGAAACTTTTGAGCAGAAACTGCATTTTGATAAAATTCGTATTTTTTTGGCTGAGCATTGTCTTAGTGGTATGGGTAAGGAGTGGATTGACCGTATGTCGTTTTCGGGTAAGGTTGAGCAGGTGACGGTGTGGCTGGGCCAAACCAATGAAATGATGAAGATTGAGGCGGACGGCTTAGAGATGCCTGTGAGTTTTTTTATTGATGTGCGGGGGCCCTTAAAGCGAATCAGAGTGGACGGACTATTCATGGAAGAATCTGATTTGTTTGACTTAAGGCGTTCGCTGGGCACTATCCGGGATATTGTTCGTTTTATAAAATCGAAAGACGAGGTTGACTTTCCTTATCTTAATGCTTTGGCCAGGGACATCATGATTTACCCGGCTGTAATTGATAAAATTGATAGTATCTTAAGCAAGCAGGGCAAAATTAAAGATAATGCTTCGCCGGAATTGGCGCGGTTACGCAGGGAAGTGTTGAGCTTGCAGCAAAGTGTTTCCAGGCGCATGGCTTCAATTCTCAGACAGGCACAACAAGACGGATTGGCCGAAGCCGACGTTTCTGTCAGTATTCGGGATGGACGCGCCGTTATTCCGGTTCCATCGTCCAACAAAAGAAAAATTTCCGGTATTGTTCACGACGAGTCGGCAACTGGTAAAACGTCTTTTATTGAACCGGCTGCCATTGTTGAGTTGAATAATGAAATTCGTGAGATGATATATGCCGAAAGGCGTGAGGTCGCTCGCATTTTAACTGAAGTGTCATCATATATCCGTCCCTATCTCGATGAATTACTTTATGCCTATAGTTTTTTGGGTATTATAGATTTTATAAGGGCAAAAGCCAGGTTTGCTGCGCGCATTAATGCGATTATTCCGGACATGGGTACCGACCCGTCGTTTCATTGGATTAAAGCCGTACATCCCTTGCTCTTTTTGCATCATAAAAGTCAGGGTAAAGAGGTGGTGCCTTTGTCGTTGCAGTTTACGCCCGACGATCGCATCGTTTTGATTTCAGGACCAAATGCCGGGGGTAAGTCGGTTTGTCTGCAAACGGTAGGGCTGATTCAGTATATGTGGCAATGCGGCTTGCCGGTACCGGTGACCGAAGGATCTCACATGGGGTTTTTTGAGTCTCTGTTTTTGGATCTGGGTGACGAACAGTCCATTGAGAACGATTTGAGTACTTATAGTTCGCATCTTCTGAATATGAAAAATTTTGTGCGTCACGCCAATGATCGTTCGTTGTTGCTGATTGATGAATTTGGAACAGGAACAGAGCCAATGCTGGGTGGTGCCATCGCTGAGGCGGTGCTTGAGCAGTTGAATAAACAAGGGGCCTACGGGGTTATTACAACGCACTACACAAATCTTAAACATTATGCGTCTCAGACTGATGGCATTGTGAATGGGGCTATGCAGTTTGATACACATTTGCTACAACCTTTGTTTAAGCTGGAAGTTGGGGCTCCCGGCAGCTCTTTTGCTTTTGAAATAGCCCGAAAAACAGGACTTCCCGAATCTATTCTGATGGCGGCTAAAGATCGTTTGGGGGAAGACCATATTCATTTTGACAAACATTTGCGCGAGATTATTCGTGATAAACGTTATTGGGAGCAAAAACGCAGAACCATCCGCGAACAGGAGCGTAAACTGGATGTCGTGTCTGAGAAGTATGAAAAGGAGTTGGAGCAGATATCGCGTGAGCGAAAAGAAATACTTCAGAAAGCAAAGGATGAGGCGGCTCGTTTGTTGTCGGGTGCCAATAAGGAGATTGAAAATACCATTCGGGTGATTCGTGAAACTCAAGCCGAAAAAGAGAAAACAAAGGTGGCTCGTAAGGCCCTCGATCATTTTAAGGAGGAACTGTCCTCGGCCGACGTGCTGAATGTTGATGAGCAGCAACGGCTGGCTCATAAAATGGAGAAGATTCAAAATCGAAAAAAGAAAAAGAAATCAAGGGATGACAAAGCGCTTGCGCCAAAGGTTTCTATTGCTGAGAAAGAAAAGAAGGAGATCCCTGCCACGATTGCTGAAGGCGATATGGTCAAGTTACAAGGTCAGCCGGTACCCGGCGAAGTCATAGAAATACGAGGCAAAGAGGCTTTGGTAGCTTTTGGTTATTTGATGACACAAGTAAAGATTACCCGTTTGGAGAGGGTTAGCCATAAGGCCTTTAAAAAGGAGATGCGACAAGACAGTTCTGCGACTAAAGGGCTGGCTGAGCGCATTCGCGAGAAGAAACTTAATTTTAAAGCAGATATAGATGTTCGTGGCATGCGGGCTGAAGAGGCTATTAATTTGGTTGTAGGTCATTTGGATGAGGCTGTTTTATGCGGTGCTTCAAAAGTTAAGATTTTGCATGGCAAAGGAACTGGTATTCTGCGTCAGTTAATAAGGGAACAACTTAACACCATACCGTTTGTTCGTCATTTCGCCGACGAAGATTTGCAGTTTGGCGGCGCAGGCATAACAGTTGTCGATTTGGAATAAAAATGGCACTTTTTTAAAACTATCTGGCTAATAGTTCGTTTTAGCTATTGTGCTATACTATTTTAAAGATGAGTTAAGGACTACATTCATATCTCGTTTTTGTGCGTAACGGGATAATAATTTGATGTTTATGAAATTTAAGACATGTTTTACAACCCTTCTGAAATTGGTTTTCATCGGGTTTTTGTTTTCTGCAACAACCAGTATCAGAGCCGTTGGGGGCTATCCCTTTCCGCAAAAAATAATTCAGCCTGATGGTTCTTCGCTTACCATTCAGATGCATGGTGATGAATGGTTCAACTGGGTTGCAACCACTGATGGCTATCGTATTGTGCGTAATCAGAACGGCCTTTTTGAATATGCAACATTTTTGAAATCAGGGAAAGCGGTTCCTTCAGGCGTCAAGGCCTCTGATCCCGATCTTCGTAATAATGCCGAAAGAGATTTTCTTACAGATATGAGTCGGGGAGCCGGCGTCAGTCGAGACGTTATTGCAGCCAAACGTGCCGCAAAAAACAGCTTGCTGTTAAAAAGTTCGGGCGATCATCTTTTTGAGCCATCGGGGACTCAGAAAATGTTGGTGATATTGGCTAATTTTAGTGATACGCAACCTTATCATGAGCAGTCGGTTTTTGATGCTATGATGAATGAAGCAGGTTATAATGGTACCGGTAGTTTTGCCGATTATTATGACGAAGTTAGCGGCGGGCTTTTAACTATGGTTTCGCAGGTTACGGCATGGGTTACGGTGCCAAACAATCATGATTATTACGGATCTGAAGACAAGTGGTCTGAATTTGCTTATGAGGCGGTTAAAGCAGCTGCCAATTTGAATATTGATTTTTCTCAGTTCGATAACGATGGTGATGGAGTTGTGGAGGGCATTGCAATTATTCATCAGGGTCCGGGGCAGGAGGTAACCGGTGACGAAACGGATATATGGAGCCATTCATACAGCTTTTCATCGGCCGGGTATTCGCGTCTTGCACGTTCGTTTGACGGCGTTATGCTCGATCAGTATACCATTCAGCCTGAAACGCGTAATTCATCGGGCGATCAAAATACAATTGGGGTTATCTGCCATGAGTTTGGGCACAATCTGGGGCTACCTGATTATTATGATACCATTGACGATGACGTGACCTATGCCGGTACCGGGCGTTGGGATCTCATGAATCAGGGAAATTATAACGGGACACCCGCCGGCTCACGACCAGCGCATCACAATGCATTCTCAAAGATAGAATTGGGATGGATGACGGAAGAGGTTATTTCAACCGCCGGTCATTTATCTCTGGCGTCGTCTATCTCTTCAGGCGTGGCTTATCGTGTTAACAGTCCTGAGCTTAATGACTATTTTTTGATGGAGAACAGGCAAAAAACAGGTTTTGACGCGGCTTTGCCCGGACATGGGATGGTTGTTTATCATGTTGACACAGATGTGATTACTGCGAAGCGTAATTCAAATGAGATAAACACCGATGAGCATCAGGGTTTGTATGTAGTGGCGGCTGCTGGTTATGTTAACGCATCGTCGGCTCCTTTCCCGGGAGCAAATGACGTGACTCAACTAACCGATGATAGTGATCCGGCCATGATTACATGGACTGGGTTGCCATATAACCGCAGTATTACCGGTATTCAGGAAAATGGCGGCGTGGTTTCTTTCGATTTTTTAGCGTTGCAAAATGGCAGTCCATTAGCGTTGGGTGCCACTAATATTAGCAGTTCTGAAAATGAAATTTATTGGACGCCATCGGGCGAAGATACTCCGGTTTTGCTGGCCTGGAGTGACGATGGTGTTTTTGGAGTGCCCGAAGATGGGGTGGTGTATACCGTGGGCGATGAGATATCCGGGGGTGGAACAATATTGTATTATGGTAGTGCAGATACATTGTTTTCTCACTCGGGGCTGTCGGCATCATCTTTATATTATTACAGTGTTTGGAGTAATCTGGGAACCTCCTGGTCAGGGGCATTAACTACGCAGAAATTAACACCGGCCGAGACGGTGTCTGTTTTTCCCTGGGTTCAGGATTTTGAATCTGATCTTTTGGACTGGCAGCAGGAATCCTTATTGGGTGATTATTTGTGGGAACGCCGTGATACCGGTTTGGGTAATACGCCCGCTGCAGCAGCCAAAGGATCCTGGTTTTCTTCTTTTTTTGTAGAATCATATACAACCGGTTCAACGCGGTTAATATCACCACCACTTCAGCTTGAGGCAGGAAAAGTTTATGATCTTGATTTTTATCATATCCAGGCACCCTGGGATGAGGATCAGGATTATTTGGAAGTCTATGTTAAAAAAGAAGGATCGGAAACATGGGAGTCGCTGGCTAATGAAGATGAGGCTGAAAAGGAATGGATTCATAAACGTTATCGTCTTCCATATTCTCAAGCACTGCAGGTTGCTTTTGTGGGGATTGGCAATTATGGTTATGGCGTGGGCCTCGATGATGTTGTAATTTCTGAAGGTGCCGCGTGCGAGACGTCTCTTTTGGGGGCTGCTTCGGTGCACTCGCCGGGTAATACCGAAACAACCATTCAGTTGGCCTGGTCTTTACCAACCGATGAGTCGGTTTTGATTGTTGCACGTAAAGGCAATAAAACGCTTGAATTACCAAAGGTAGGCGTTGGCTATGATGCTAATGCAGAGTTTGGAACTGGTGCGGCTTTAGGCGACGACGAATATGTTGTTTATGCAGGAAATGGAACGGAAGTCATTGTGACTGGTCTGGAGAATAGCTCCGACTATTATTTTTCTTTTTTCGCTTACGCAGATGGTTATTGCTATCAAATGGCGCCTGACAGGTATATTTTCCCGACAGAGTCTGTTTTTTATAGTATGACGATGGAAGTAACCAACGGAACGGCGCCCATCGACAATGCAACGGCTTTTATTGACGGGACGCCATACGTAGTTGATGCTTCTGGTACAATTAGCTGGATGGCTGAACACAATGAAAATTATAAAGCTATTAAAATTGAGGCCGATGGCTATAAGACGCGATGGACTCGTTTTAAAGCTATAAAGGATAGTACTATTTCGGTTACAATGCAGTCGATTGATAATTTGGTGCCCGTGCGAAATATTTCTCATCAGAAACAGGACAATGTGGTTACCCTGAATTGGGATCCTGTTATTGATGAAGGGTTTGAAGGGTATGATGCCTTTGCGCTGGAAATGCAGGGCTGGACTCAGATTGATAAAGATGAAAGTCCGACTTACGGGCTGTCTGACCTGTCCTTTCCCAACGAAAAATATACCGGTTCATTTATTGTCTTGAATCCTTTTTATGACGGACTTTTGCAGTCCGAATATGATATGATGCCGTTCAATGGGAAGTATTGTCTGGCGGCTTTTTCTTCATTCAATGCGTATAACAATGATTGGTTGATTTCGCCTGCTGTAACCGTTGAGTCTGGCGATGAGGTCTCTTTTATGGCTCGTTCGCTGACCGATTCCTATGGCCTTGAAACGTTTAAAGTGTTCGTGTCTGTTCAGGAATCTTCGGACGATGAGTTTGTCCTTATTTCCGATGGATCGGAAGTGGTGCCGTTGGACTGGACCCGTTATGCCTATTCGCTGGATGCTTACGCCGGTAAAAAAGTGAAAATCGCCATTAATTATAATTCGGAAGATCATTTGGCGCTTTTGTTGGATGATCTGAGGATGGGACCTGTAGCTCAAAATGTTGAAGGGGCTCCTGGCTTGAGATCATCTAAAGTGTTGAAGTCAAATGTGGATAAGATTAAAAGATCGCGTGTCGTTAAGGTTCAAAAACAGTCTTCTTTGCTTAGTGAAGATTTAACGGTCTACTCAGGCCTGGGTTATTCAGTCATGATAAATGACACGGATGCCGGATCTTCCATCGGGTTTTCTAATTCGACGATTTCGATGTCATCGGCTACTTGTGGCTCAAATGTCTTTAAGGTACGTACCGATTATCTGGACTTTAATACATCTTCTTTATGGTCGGAAGACTATGACGTGACGGGTTGCTATACCGTTACTTTTGTGGTAACAAATGAGGACAAGGAGTTGCTGGAGGGTGCCACTGTTGTGTTTGACGGACAGACTGTTACAACCAATGTGCAGGGGCTGGCCGTTTTTGATGGTGTTGATTTGGTGTCGGGTGTTGCTTATTCTGTCTCGTTGGATGGTTTTGCGACTCAGGCGGGCTCTGTTTCGATTGATGCCGATAAGGAAATGGCAGTCGAACTAAAAATTGTTGTGACAGATACAACCCAGCTAGCCATAGATGATGAGGTTTTGGTTTTCCCAAATCCCTTGATTAATGACCAGATGCTGCAAATACAAGGTGTGATAGCAGGTGATTTTCGTATAAATGTATATAATGCGCAAGGACAGTTGTTGCTAAATGAAAAGCGGCAGGGGGGCGCAATTGTTACGATCGATTTACCCGCGACCGCAGATGGTATTTTTGTGGTGGAATTGATTCGTGATGATGATGTTCGTCGTTTCAAAGTCGTTAAAAGGTAATTTTGTTTTTAAGAAGACTTTTGCTGTTTGGCGAAAGTCTTCTTTTATTAGTGTTTGCAAGTGAAATACTGAGGCTGATAAGTCCGTTTCACGCAGTTCTAAAAATGTAAGTTTACAGGCGTAAATGGTCAATTGTGACAGAGAGCTTTAAAGACTGGCTTTGAGGAATATTATTTATAGAAAAAGATTATATCGTTTTAAAAATAAATCTAAAATTAAATATCAATAGAAGTTATTTACTTAATTCAGCTGATTCTGGAATTTATGAGAGCTGTAAACAAAACTTAAAGAATATCGACCTGAAGGTCTGTTTTACGAATGTCGAGGAAATGCCTGCCAATAAAAAAACATCATTAGAGAAATATATTTTATTTGAGAACACAAGTTTTGGCAGAGTTTTTTACTTGGTTATATTTAAAACCATTGGTGTCCGGTGAAAATTTAGAAAAATGATTAGAACTCAGCTCCAATGTGAGAGCCAGAAATTTTAGGAGATATTGGGGTTGCTTTCCGCCTCAAGAAATTTCCGTTAAGAAAATCAATTTTATTGGCGTAAAGAAATCCGGGCTGTCTGAGCGAAGCGAGTTTCCGGATTGTAGACAATGGAATTGATTTTTAGGAAATTACTTGCAGCGGCGGCATTTTAATTACATTGAATTTTGCTACGTTCGGCATTGTTGCAAATGAATTTGCACACTGCCCTCACTAAACGCAAAATTTTTGTTTACTTTTTTTTTGCTGTAGTGGAGCGAAGCGGATCACGAATACCTTTGAAATAAAAACTTCAATGAGTAAAAAAAGTAAAAGCCCGTGCGGCTTGAGCACTTAAATGGAGAATATGTTTTTTACCGGACAAAAGTGATTAAAGATATCCTTATCCCAATTATTTGGGATTTATTCGTGTTAATTGGTAACTTTGTGGAAAATCCATTTAAATGTTTTTTGTAGGTCTGTCTGGCTCGTTTATCCCTTATGTTTTATTGGCCGGCTTCATGGTTATTTCTTTTTTGAAATTTAATCTGGAGAGGGCCAACGATGCTTTGTGTGTTAACGAAACGAGATCAGAGGCAGTGGCTTTTGTTAATGGAGAAAGTTATTCCGACGATGATCTTCTTTTTGAAATAGATGGTTGCCAGCGTTGTAGCGTTGGTCAAAGCCTGGCTGTTTTTTTGTCTGTCTTAAGGCGGTCTGATCCTTATGTGAAACCAGCCGTTCAAAAAAACAGATTTTTATATGATTTCCTTCCTAAAATTGATTATTTTGGGCTTTCACCTCCGTCGCATTGTTAATAGTATCAGTGTGTTTAGTTTAGTTACGGAGATTTAATTATTTACAGTCGTTATGATTGGAATTGTAGGTGTCAGCCATAAATCAGCACCTGTCGAAATCAGGGAGAAACTTGCTTTCGAACGGGACGATGCGTTAGTCTTAGCGCGTAAAATTCTTCAAAGTCAATATTTTAAAGAGGTGCTGGTTCTTTCAACATGCAACCGTACCGAAGTCTATTTTGTCGCAGACGGCATTTGTACCAATGGTGCTTTTAAGGTAATCACTCAATCGTTACTGCCGGGTGATGAGAATAGTAAAAACTATCTTTTTCAATATTATCATCGGGAAGCGGTTCGGCATTTGTTTCAGGTTGTAGCAGGCCTCGATTCGATGGTTTTGGGCGAATACCAGATTGTGTCGCAGGTGAAGAGCGCTTTTGCTTCTGCCATGGACGAAAAACTTATTGATAAGAAGTTTAAACGGCTGTTTGATAAGGCTCTGGAGTGTGGTAAAAATGTTCGTACGCGTACGGCTATGAGTCACGGTGCTTTTTCGGTTAGTTATGCTGCTGTTGAAAAATGTTATGAGGAATTTCCCGATTTGTCCGATCGGAATATTTTGTTGATTGGGGCCGGGGATACCGGCGAATTGGTTATTAAAAATTTATCGAAAAAGGGTTGCCGTAACATCAGTATTGTTAACCGCACCCTCGGGAAGGCGCAGGAATTGGCGCGTCGTTATAATGGCCGTGCGTTGCCCTTTGAAGACATGATGAAAGGAATTCATGATGCTGAGATTATTGTGACTTCGGTGGCGACCAAAGCGCCGGTCTTTGACGCAAAATTGATAACCCCTCATTTAAACGGGCATGAGCGTATTATGATGATTGATTTGGGCGTTCCTCGAAATATTCATCAGGACGTGGCTGAAATTAGCCGGGTTAAGCTTTTAAATGTAGACGATCTGGAGGAGGTTGTGGCCATGAATGCTGAACATAAACATGAATATTTATCGGTAGCCGAAGCAATTGTTGAGCAAAAAGTTTCGGAATTTATTGATTGGCTTAATGTTCAGAATTTGAAGCCGGTAATTGCAAATATCAATAAAATTGTGACCCGCTTTTTTGATGAAGAGATGGCGTTGATCAGCGACTCATTGACGGAAGATGAGCGTGCAAAATATGAGAAAGTGAACAGGCATCAGGCAAAAATGATGCGTAACCGGTTGGTGAAAAATTTGAAAAATGTGACCGACAATGGACGTGTGACCGAATTTGTCGGTATTGTCAATAAAATGTTTGAACCATCCAATGAAAAATAATACCATCCGTATAGGTACCAGAGGCAGTCAGTTGGCATTGTGGCAGGCACATCAAACCCGCGACGCTCTTTTAAATGTTTACCCTCATCTTAACTGCGAAATTGTCGTCATCAAAACAAAAGGTGACATTATTCTCGATGTTTCCTTGTCGAAGATCGGTGACAAGGGTTTGTTTACCAAAGAGATTGAAAGTTCTTTGATCAATGGTGACATTGACGTCGCGGTGCATAGTTTGAAGGATCTTCCCACCGAATTACCTTCTGGTTTAATTATTGGCGGCGTATTGCCGCGTGGTGAAGTGCGCGATGTCTTTGTTTCTAAAGATGGTCGCAAGCTGTCTGAAATGACCGCGAACGATCGTGTTGGGACGTCCAGTTTGCGTCGTCAGGCACAAGTGTTGAGCTGTTATCCTCATATTCAAATTGTTGATATACGGGGGAACGTTAATACCCGTATCAAAAAAATGAACGATGGTCATTGTGAAGGAATGATAATGGCCGGTGCCGGTTTGGTGCGTCTGGGAATGGAGGAACTCATCACTGAGTATATTGACCCGCAAGTGGTGATGCCGGCCGTTAGTCAGGGGGTGGTAGCAATTGAAATTCGTGAAGGTGATGTCGCTATCCAATCGTTCGTTGATGGTATCTCAGACGATGATACATGGCAGCGTGCGGTGGCCGAAAGGGCTTTTTTGCGTACGCTGGAGGGCGGCTGTCAGGTGCCTGTGGCCTGTTATATTCAGCCAATAAACCATAAAATGTGCATCAATGGCATGGTGGCTTCATTGGATGGCACGACCTTGATCCGGAACACCATTGAATGTGATCCTGAGGAGATGGCCGAAAATGCCATTGAATTGGCTTTTAAAATTCTTAATGAAGGAGGCGATTCTATTTTATCCAATATCCGGATACCTGAATGAAATGAAAACAGACAACTTATTGTTAAAGGGGAAAACGGTCATAACAACGCATCCCGCTAAGGAGCGCGATGAATTGGTGGATGTTCTTAAGCAATATGGTATACGGGTGTTACAGATGCCGCTGATTGAAACGGTGCCTTGTTCGTTTTCATTGCCTAAACCTTTGTCATTTTACGATTGGGTCGTCTTTACCAGTAAAAATGCCTTACAACCTTTTTTTGCGAAGCAGAGCCATTGCGCTGCGCAAATTGCGGTTATTGGTAACTCGACCAGTCACGCTTTGACGGCTCTTGGCTGGAAGGCTGATTTTGTTGGTAGTGGTAAATCCGGTGGTCATTTTAGTCGGGAATTACGACAAGTGTTGCATCCCAACGACAAGGTTCTGTTGGTGTTGGGGAAGCTGGCCCCTGCTGTTTTAACAAATAATCTGACAAAATTCTGTCAGGTAGAACGTATTAATGTTTATGATACAAAAATGCCGTCTGTTATTGATGAGTCGGTGCTGGAATTAATTAAATCGGATGCTTACGATTTAATCACTGTTACCAGTCCGTCGGCGGTTCACCATTTAATTCAATTGCTGGGTGAAGCACCTAAAGAAATGCGTTTGGTCAGTATTGGTGAAATAACTTCTGCAGCTATTCGTCGGTACGGAATTGAACCCGTTGCGACTGCTTCAACGCAGACTTACAGAGAGGTAGCCTGCTCGGTGTTAAATTGTTTTTGATTTTCTTTGATGATTTTAAGACGTAAGTTTATTTAAAAATATTTGAGATATGAGTTTTCCAATTACACGTTTACGAAGATTGCGTAAAAATGCGGTCATTCGCGATATGGTTCGCGAAACAGAAGTTAATCGCGACGATCTGATAATGCCTTATTTTGTTGTCCCGGGCACGAACGTTAAAAATCCGATTAAGTCAATGCCCGGTAACTATCAGTTGTCGGTTGATTTATTGGTGGCCGAAATTAAAGATTTGGTTGCAACCACAGGGGTTAATAAAATTTTGTTGTTTGGTATTCCCGATCAAAAAGATGAAACGGGTGCTGTTGCCTGCGAACACAATGCCATTGTGCCGGTTGCTATCCGCGCCATCAAAAAAGAGTTGCCACAGGTGTTGATCGTGGCCGATGTTTGTAATTGTGAATACACTACCCATGGTCATTGCGGTACGGTGGTCGATGGTGATGTTGACAATGATTTGACGTTAAAGACATTGGCGGCACAGTCGGTAACACTGGCCCAGGCCGGGGCCGACGTTATTGCGCCCAGCGATATGATGGATGGCCGTGTGGGGGTTATACGCAAGGCATTGGATGATAATGGACTTTATAATACGCCCATAATGGCTTATTCCGCTAAGTATGCATCAGCTTTTTATGGCCCGTTTCGGGATGCGGCTGAAAGTGCCCCGCAGTTTGGCGATCGAAGCTCCTACCAAATGGATCCCGCCAATAGCGATGAGGCGATTCGTGAGGTGGAACAGGATATTATAGAAGGGGCTGATATGGTTATGGTGAAGCCGGCTTTGAGTTATCTTGATGTTATACGTCGGGTAAAAGATACGTTCAATATGCCTTTGGTGGCCTATAATGTGAGTGGTGAATTTTCAATGGTGAAAGCGGCTGGTGCCAATGGTTGGGTTGACGAAGCACGGCTCATTAAAGAAATTCTGACTTCCATCAAAAGGGCAGGAGCGGATATTATTATCACCTATCATGCGCGTGAGTTTGTGACCAATGAATTGAAAGCCGGACGAAGGGTTTAACGTTTTTGGTTTACATATCGCGAAGTTGTTACTGAGTTTTTATATCTGAAAAGTTGAATAATGAATTGCAATAAAAGTATTGAAGCATTCAAGGAAGCCTGTGCGTTGATTCCTGGTGGCGTTAATTCGCCTGTACGGGCATTTAAAAGTGTGGGTACGGATCCGCTGTTTATTCAAAAGGCTAAAGGTGCTCACGTTTGGGATATTGACGGTAATAAATATCTCGATTTTGTTGCTTCCTGGGGGCCTTTGATTTTGGGACATGCCCGTGACGAAATTGTTGAGGCCGTGCAGCATGCCGCCGCATTAGGCACCAGCTATGGTGCGCCTACGCTTCTGGAGACGCGGGTTGCCGGGTTGATTACTGAAATGATGCCGTCGGTGGATAAAGTAAGAATGGTAAATTCCGGAACTGAGGCTACGATGAGTGCGCTTCGGCTGGCACGTGGATTTACGCGTCGTGATAAGGTGGTGAAATTTGCCGGTTGTTTTCATGGACATGCCGACAGCTTTTTAATAAAAGCCGGTTCCGGATTGCTGACTCTGGGTATTCCCGATAGCCCCGGCGTGCCAAAGTCCACTGCTAAGGATACTTTAATTGCTTATTACAATGATTTGGCTTCGGTTGAAGCTCTGTTTGAGTCGCAAGGCGAAGAGATTGCAGCCGTTATTGTTGAGGCTGTTCCCGGTAATATGGGGGTTATTGTACCTGCCCCGGGCTTTTTGGAAGGACTTCGTGCGTTGACTGAGAAATATGGCGCTTTGCTGATTTTTGATGAGGTTATTACCGGCTTTCGTTTGTCAACGGGCGGTGCGCAAAAAAGGTTTGGTGTGACACCCGACCTGACAACGATGGGTAAAATTATTGGTGGCGGACTTCCTGTTGGAGCTTACGGCGGGCGCAGGGATATTATGGATAAGCTGGCCCCTGAGGGTCCAATATATCAGGCCGGGACATTGAGCGGTAATCCGCTGGCTATGTCAGCCGGTTATGTGATGCTTAAAATGCTTAACGGGCATCCTGACATATACGAAGAGTTGGAGCGCAAAGCCGCTAAGATGGAGGCCGGATTGCGGGATAATCTTCAAAGGAATGGTATTCCGGGTGTGATTAACCGTGTTGGTTCTATGATGACGCTCTTTTTTACTGAAGCTGCCAAAGTTTCTGATTTTAATGAAGCCATGACGGCAAATACAAGCCGGTATGCTGCTTATTTTAAACAATCGTTGAATAACGGTGTTTATCTGTCACCTTCGCAATTTGAATGTACTTTTGTTTCCGATGCACATACCGATGCCGATATTGATCGGGTGATAGCGGTTAGTGACGCTGCAATGAAGCATTTGTAAGGTTTTATTTAAAAGATGGATTATGCAGTCTATTTTGTTGGATACCATTAATGGAATTAAAGGAGAACGTCCTCCGGTCTGGTTCATGCGTCAGGCGGGGCGCGTGCTCCCTAATTATAATAAATTAAAGGAGAAATATTCGTTTCGGGAGATGATGGCCGATCCGGTCATAGCTGCTGATGTTACGCTTATGCCTGTCACTGATTTGGGGGTGGATGCGGCGATCTTATTTTCCGACATATTGGTAATTCCCAGTGCTATGGGTATGGCGCTGAAATGGACGGATGGGGGGCCTGTGTTTCCGACTCCGCTGAGTCAGTATGATAAGCCAGTTGATCATTTGGCTGCTCAACCTGATGATTTGAATTATATTTACGATGTGATAGATGAAATACTTCGTAAACGCGACGAAAATATACCGCTTATTGGATTTAGTGGAGCACCGCTGACAACGTTGGCCTATATGCTTCAGGGTATTAGTTCTAATCAAAATTTTCCGGCGGCGGTGAAGTTTATGTTTCAGAATAAGGCTGAAACACTTCGTTTGATTGATGCCGTAGCTGAGATGACGATTATATACGCTAAAAATCAAATAGCACACGGTATTGATGTGTTTCAGCTGTTCGAAACCCATGCTGGTCTTATTCCTTCCGCGATGTATCGTGAAATGTTTCTTCCGGCCGTGCAACGAATTAGTGAGGCTGTGCGGAGTACAGGCACTCCTTTCATCTATTTTCCCAAAGGTTTTAGCACGGGATTGAAATATGTTACCCCTGATCTATGCGATTTTGTGAGTATCGACTGGCAAATGCCACTCAATCATGCACGTGAATTGGTGCACCCGGAAGTGGGGTTGCAAGGTAATATCGATCCCCGTTTACTTTATGCCAGTCCGGCCGTGATTGAAAATGAGCTTGAGAAATTGAAACCTTTTTTCCGCGACAACGATAAATGGATTTTAAATCTTGGTCATGGTTTTTTGCCGGATACACCTTACGATAATGCTAAGTTTGTGGTTGATTGGGTGAAGAATACCACATGGAAATAGTTGTTAACTAAGTGGTCAGGTCGCAGAGTGGGCTCTGTTTAGTTTTTTGAGCCTTTTATAGCAACAAAAAAGCGAAGTCTGTTTTCAGACTTCGCTTTTTTGTTGAGCCAATGATGGGAATTGAACCCATGACCTCTTCCTTACCAAGGAAGCGCTCTACCCCTGAGCTACATCGGCAAAAAAAAGAGCGGAAAACGAGACTCGAACTCGCGACCCCGACCTTGGCAAGGTCGTGCTCTACCAACTGAGCTATTTCCGCATTTTTTTACCTAAAGAGACTTCTTTTTCGTCTCTGCCTTGTCTTTTTTGATATTAAAACAACTGCTTAGCGATTAAAACTGATTCAATCCCGGTTGTTGTCTTGTCAAAGGCGGTGCAAAAATAGAAAAAAAATCATTCGTCCAAAATTTTGTATCATTAAAAAATAAAGGGTTTTTAACCTGTTTCCTTTTGTGGGCTTGGTTTCAAGAAGTTGCAGTGCTCTGATTATTTTAAAAAATCGGCGGCTTCATTCATGATTTCATTAAAGGAGTGATCGACTTTTTCTTTACTGAGTTTTGAATTTAAAGGAAACGGCGTTTCATGTGTATAGGGAAACGGAAAGTCTATTTCACGACTGCTTTTTGGTATGGTTTGTTTGATTGCTTTTGGTGGTATCACGGTGTCTTGTGTAAGTCCAATCGCTTTTATTCTGTCTTTCATGGCCGAAAAGCCTTGTTCTCTTTTCTGGGTGTTGTTTTTTGATGAGATCATGGTTAAAAAACTCTCCCAGGCGTCGGGAAGTAGACTGGCGAACTGTAATGGCAATGAGATGTCGTTTTGGATGTTGGGCGTGCCATTGAAGTAATTGATTAATTTTTTAAAGGCGGCACTGTCCATGATGGCTTTTGAGACGCCGTTCATTTTGTCAAAGGTGGCTCCCGCGCAAAACAGGAATGCTTTTTGGCCGGAAAACAGACTGGCGGGATTGGCTAAAAGCAAAATTTGCGCAAGGAGCCCTCCTATTGAATAGGCAAATATATTTATTGACGTATTTTTATGGAATAACCAGTGATTGCCTGTTTTGATCAGGGAAGCGAGTTTTACGATGTCGAAGTAGGTTTGTATACCCGAAATCGCAAACATTTCGGTGGTATACTCCATTCTTAAACTTAAGGCAACGTTTGCGAAACTGCTTTTTTCAATGGCTTGATGATTCTCTTTACGATGTTGCACCAGCGAAATCATTTCCCGCGGGTTGCTCCAGCTACGAGGCGATCGGTTGATGTGATAAGCAATAGGGAATAATATTACGGCTTTTCCCGTTTGACGAACCAATTGATAGCCCCAGGTCAGGTATTTATCCCATGATCTTTCATTGAGTCCGTGAAGTAATAAAATGGCTTCACTTTGCTTATCTTCGTTTGGCGTCATGACCAAATACTTGAAATTCTGATTTGTTTTAGCCCCCGGTTCTGCCAAAATTTTTTTTTCGCTGGGTGTTGCGGGTTCTTTTATCTGTCGGGGAGCAGACGTAAAATCAGATTGAAAATCCAGTGAATAGCACGTAACGCCATTGGGGAAATACATGAAAGTATGACTCGGTTCAAAGAGATTTGTTAAGACGTTATGTAATTCGTGTAGCAGCATTTTTGTTTAATTTTCTTATTACAAAGAAATATATTTTTTTTATGCTTGTAAGGATTATGCAGTGGCTGTAGGTGCTGTGGGGTGGATGGCTGTAGCCTTGGGGTGAATGACGACAAGGTGGGGTGAGTTGTTTTTCTTATTTTTAAGGCTACATTTGTATTAGTGGATTGATGATGCAATTCAAAGTTGAGTGCCTGGAGCTTGTATATGCACGCTTTCTTTTATTTGTAAAATGAAACCATTGGTAATATGATCAGACAACAGAAAAATATTCCGGATTTCTTTATCACCAAAAGAAATACTATTCATCAGGTTGCTTTTACCGCTTTGTTTGCGTTTATGTTTATCAATATTTACCGTCCGTTTGGTGCCGATCATTGGTACGACGTCAGTTGGTGGATGTTCACGTTGGCTTCTGGTCTTTTGGTTTTATCCGGCATGATAGTGGTTATTCTTAGCCGGGTAATTATGTTTGCCATTAAACGTTATAAACGTATTACGGTGTTAGGCTACGCTGCAATGGTTTTAGCCGAGATTTTATTTATGGCGGGTTTTTATGCCATTTTGGAAAGGGTTACGCTGGGCGGCGTGCGTCCTTTTGCGTTGCTTTATATTGTGGCCGTTCAAAATGCATCTCTTATTTTGTTGATTCCTTATTTGTTGTCTCTTTTATATTTTTCCTGGAAGGAAAAGAAGATGAGTTTGGAAGCTTTGTTAATGCAGATACGAAGCAGGCCGCAATTCATCTCTTTTAAAGATGAAAATAACGTTTTAAGGTTTACGATAAAAGCTTCAGATTTATTATATCTGTCGGCCAGTGATAATTATGTGGAAATCCATTATAGAGCCGGCTCCCGTACGAAGACTCATTTGTTACGAAATACGCTTAAAAAAATTGAGGAGCAGCAGCAGTATTTGCCGTTGCTAAGGTGTCATCGGTCATTCATGGTGAATCTTGATCAGGTTAAGATGTTTAAACGCGAAAAGGGGCAACAGGCATTGTGGCTTGATGATGAGGGTGAGATTGCAATACCTGTTTCAAGGTCTTATTCAAAAGTTGTAATGTCTCGATTTGAGTAACTTAGGTTCTCGTTTTTGTTAAAAAAGTATTATTGACTCGTATTTTTGGACGCATTTTTCGAATTTGTAAAGAATTTTAAGGTGGTTGATTATTAGTGGTTTATTTCTATCTGATGACGTTTGTTGTTGGTTTTTAGCGTTAATTAAATTATTAGGTAAGTTAATTATAATTAAGCCTTTAGATAATAGTTTTAGGTTTATTATATTTGGTATAGCCTTATTTAATTAGCTTGTATCATGAAGAAATCAATTTATGTAATAGTAGTTGTGTTTGCTTTTTCGGTAGTGAGTACAGCTAATGCGCAATTGGAGAAGTATCAGGTTACTTTTCTGTATAATTTTACCCGATTAATTCAATGGCCTGATCTTTATAAGGAACCGGCTTTTATTATCGGCGTAATAGGTAAAAACAGTCAGCTTGCCAAGGTGCTGAAAGCAAATATGGGCAGCCGAACAGCCGGAGGGCGTCCTATTAACATTGTTGAATTCAATTCTGCAGATGAGGTGAAGTATTGTCATATGCTGTTTATTCCTAACGGCAGCTTGAAGAAGTTTGATGTGATAAAATCAAAACTTACGGGTAAGTCAGTTCTTTATGTTACTGAATCAGAAAATGGGGCACCTGCGGGTTCGATAATAAATCTTTTTGTTAAGGATGGGAAAATGGTTTTTACCTTGAATGAAGATTTGGCCAAGGCTAATAAGTTGCTGGTAAGTAGTCAGCTGAAGAATTTTGCGCAGAATTAATTTATTTTAGGGTTAGTATAGGTTTTTATTTTACCATAAAAGAGCCGTTTGATGTTGAATCATGCGGCTCTTTTATTTTTAGAATGTTAATATTTTGTAGTCGTTTTTTATATAATCCGTTAAAATTGGTCCTAACGGAACGACTTCTATACCTAATGCTTCAATGTCTTTCGTCACGCCGTAGCTTTCTGAACAGGCACTGCATGCTTTTATATTTATGCCGGCTTTTAGCATTTCTTTTACGGTGTTTTGAAGATGGGCTTCATGAGCCAGTGTTTTTGTAGCCGGGCCCCAGACTAAAACAGTAATTTCTTCAAACCATTTTTGTGTTTTTGCGCCCTGTGCGTACATTAAAACTACGCGTTCGGCAACCTCCTTGTCGGCGCTTGACCAGACAATAGCCAATTTGTTCGCATCTGTTTTCATATCTAGTAATTTATATAAGTTTATACGTAAACATTTAAAATCGGTTATTGTTCTATAACTGGTTTCAAGACTTTTAAATTGGTTATCTTTGTAAAAAAGGAGTGGTTATGTTAGTTCGAATTTATCCCGAAAATCCCCAGCCCCGTGAAATAGATCGCATTGTTGAGGTTTTGCGTGCGGGTGGACTGGTTATATACCCAACTGATACCATTTATGGTTTGGGATGTGATATTAATAACAGCAAAGCCGTTGAGCGTGTGGCTCAAATCAAAGGACTTAATTTACGCAAGGATCACTTGTCAATTATCTGTCATGATATGAGTCATTTGTCTGATTATTCTAAGGCAATTGATAAGCAGGTGTTTAAGTTGTTGAAAAAGAATTTGCCTGGCCCTTTTACCTTTATCTTACCTGCCAATAATAATATTCCACGATTGTTCAAGAATAACAAAAAAACAATCGGATTTCGTATTCCCGATAACCTCATTATTAGGGAAATTGTACGAGGTTTGGGCAATCCTGTACTTAGCACTTCCATTCATGATGAAGATGAAATTCTTGAATATACCACAGATCCGGAGTTGATTCATGAAAAATATGAAAATCTTGTGGATATTGTAGTCGATGGAGGATTTGGGGGTAATGAACCATCAACGGTTGTTGACTGCACTTCATCGCCTTTTAACCTGATCCGACAGGGTAAAGGTCACTTGATTGAATGATTTTTTTAGAGAAACATTTTTTCGATTTTTTTTACGCCTGAGGGGAGGGCAAATACCACTACTTTATCGTCGGGTATTATCTGGGTGTTTCCACTGGGGATAATCACGCCCTTGTTGCGTATGATACCGCCAATATTAACATCTTTGGGGATGTCTAGGTTCTTCAGGATGTCGCGGGTGATTTTAGAGTCTTTTTTGGCAATCAGCTCCAAAACATCAGCGTCAGTGGCCGTCAGACATTTAACATACGAAACGTTTGCTTTAAGTGTATGTCGGTATATGTAGCTGGCCGCGATGAGTTTTTTATTTATAATTGTTCCAATGCCGATGTTTTCTGCCAGGTCGATGTAGTCCATGTTTTCAACTTCGGCCACTGTTTTTATGACACCCATTTTTTTTGCCAGTTGGCAGGCCAGAATGTTTACTTCTGAGTTCCCGGTGACGGCAATAAAGGCATCGGTTTTCCCAAGTCCTTCATCTTTTAAAAGTTCCAGATTGCGTCCGTCGCCATTAATGACCAGCGTGTTTTCAAGCATATCGGCCAACCGGTTGCTTTTTTCTTTGTTAATTTCAATAATCTTAATGTGGTATTGAGATTCCAGGTCTTTTGCCACTTTTTTCCCAATACGGCTACCGCCCAATATCATGACGTTTTTAACTTCCTGGCTTATCTTACCGGCGTCTGCCAGTAAATGTGGTGCGCTGCTTTTAGTGGTAACAACATAGGCCAGGTCGTTGTGAAGGAACATGTCTTTCCCTCTTGGGATGATGGTTTTTCCATCGCGTACAATGGCCACAGTAAAGTATTCATTGGTGCTGTGCAATGATGCTGCCTGCGATAGCGTCATCCCAACAATAGGAGCGTTGCTGCGCAACTTAATTGCATAGAGGAGTAGCTGTCCGTCGCTGAATTCAAACATTTGACGTATGCCTACTTGTTTTAAAGACGCTATGATTTCCAATGCGCCCAGGAATTCGGGGAAAATCAGTTCGTCAATGCCAAGTTGACGAAAATATTCTTTGTTCTCTTCGTGCAGGTATTCAAAGTTGTTTATTCTTGCAAAAGTTTTTTTGGCCCCAAGTTTTTTTGCCAGCATTGCCGAAAGAATGCTTTCTTCTTCGTAGGGGGGGACGGCAATAAAGAGATCGCATGTTTTAACCTGTGCGTTTTTGAGGTCTTCAATGGATGTTCCGGAACCAACTACGGTCATAACATCAAAGTGTTGCGCTGCAGGACGAAGTTTGCTTTCTTCTTCATCCATCAGAATTACATCATGATCTTCGTTGCTTAGTAGTTTAGCCAGGTGATTGCCCACTTCTCCTGCTCCGGAAATTAATATTCTCATCGATATATAGTTAGTTTGTTAAAACTCAAAGCCTGAGTTTTTTGTGCTTTTCCCTTCTATTTCGCGAGCAAATTAATAGAATAAAACTTAAATAGAGAAATTATTCCCTTAATTCGAGTTGTTTTTTTTAGTTATTTAGATTTATAATTAATGCGTCTTCTGTTGTAACATGATAAAAACGTCTGTTCAGATTTTTGCAGCAGTTTTTCCATTCCCGGCTTTGCCAGGGTAAGCTCTCTGATGTCGCAATTACGAGTGGGCAATCGAGCGATTTGAGAAGTCTTGTCAGATCAAAATTATTGTTCCCTAATATTAGTCCATGGTAGTGCTTTTTGGGTAGTATTGGGTACTGGTCATGATTAAAACCGTGTATGATGGCATATCTCTGTTGTAGTATATCAATCTGTTGTACAGATGGCGTTGAGTCCGGCAGATGCTCATGTTTTGAGGGATGAATCAGCAGATATTTAATTAATCCGTTTCGGGCATAGTTTTTTGTTGTCTCTGATAATGATTCTGTTTCCAGACATAATGAACTGCCATGGGTAAATAATTCAATAAGGGTGTTTTTGCGGGTGTTATAAACCACAATTCCGGGGTGACTGATTTTGTATAAGAATTGGATATTGAGACCGACACCTATGGCGATTATATAGAGGCATAACCGAATCCAATTTTGGGCACTGGGCAAACAATAAATGTGATAAATTGCGATTAAGGCCAGATATAAAAAGAGCATCAATGGAATGGAGACCCAGATGGCCTGAAGGTATGAGTGCGGTATTTGTTCAATCCAGGTCGTAATCATTACAATATAGTGAATCAGGTCGTTTAATGCAGCGCCGGTAATGTCGGGTAAAACCGGAATAGGATGTAATAATAGTGTACAGAGGGCAAGAATCATGATGGGAGCGACCAGGGGCAATACCAGCAAATTGGCTAAAAGGAAGTAGATGGGGAAGGCGCCGAATTGGTATAGTGAGAGCGGAAAGGTAGATATTTGTGCAGATACTGATACACTGATAAGGGACCAGCTCCATTGCCATACGGGGAATCTGAAGATTATAAGATTATAAACCGGTCGATAAAATGCTACAATTCCCGCTACCGCCAGATGGCTTAACCAAAATCCGGCGTGATATATAAATAGAGGATTTATCAGCAACAGAATGAAGGCTGAAAAAGATAACAGCTGAAATTGGTTGATATCCTTGCGAAAGGCTTTGCCTGCCTGTAGGCAGCTAAACATGAACACAGCGCGCGATACCGAAGGTGAGAATCCTGTGATAAAAGCGTATCCCACTAACAGCAGGATGGTTAGGATCCATTTGAGATGTCTTTTTGGAGGGAGTATCAATGATAAAGCGAGATCAATCATCAGAGAAAGAATGCCGACATGTAGGCCTGATACGGCCAAAATGTGAATTACGCCGCTTTTGATAAACCGATCTGTGATATCGCGGTCAACGCCTGAACGATCACCCAGCAAAAAGGCATTGACAATAGTCATTGCAGTTGTGTCAAGATGATGTAATTGAAGGCTTGACATCGACAGTTTACGGAGGTGATAAGGCAGCTGGCTTATTTTTATGCCATCCTGTTGTTTTACTACTTTAAACATGTTGGAATCGGATAGGAACATTTGTGCCGAAAATCCTTGCCGCATCAGATATTGACCATAGTCAAAGGCATGTGGGTTACCGGAGTGCGGAAGTGGGTGAAGTGTTCCTTTAATCATGATTTGGTCACCCTGTTGCCAACGGCTGCAGAGTGAATCTTTAACCAGCAGCAACCATTTTGTTTTGTGTGACACCTGCGTTGAGTCGGCTGCATATTGTGGATGATACGTAACCTGATTCCACCCAGAAGGTTTATAAACAATATTTTTGACTACTCCTACAGCTTTAATTTGTGTTTCATTGGTGATAGTTGAAGGTAAGCTGAGGTGTATCATTATAGCACCGGCTGCGACTAAGAATAAAGTGGTTAGTGCACCCGAAAGCCAACGCAATGAGTGTTTCCTGTACCAAAAATAGTGCTGAATAAAAAAAAGAGAAACAGCAATCAGGGCGAAGTTCAAGAGGCCTGACAGTGGCAGGATTTTGGTCATATAATCTGCCGTAAACATACCACACAATAGCGGGATGAGCAGTCGAAGAAACGGATAAAGGTTGAGTTTAGGCATAACAAAAGGGTTGGATTTACCACTAAAATTAAAATTTTTAGCGGTGAAAATCAACCCTTTATGATGATTGTGTTGAGGCCGTTTAGTGCCTGTCCTTAAAGTCAGGCGTTTGAGCTTTAAAGTTCAAATTTAAGGCTTGCAGCTCGTAAAATGTGAGTTTAATGGAGTAAATAATTATTTTGAGAACAAGCGCAACGCAGAATTTGAACCTTATAGACAGACACTATTTAGGTAATTTTATTTTATAATCAATGTTGACTTTGCCAACCGTAATGGCATTCAACTTGCTTTTTATCAATCTTTTTCGAAGAGGTGATAAATGGTCAATAAATAATTTGCCTTCAATATGATCGTATTCGTGTTGAATAATTCGGGCTGCGAAACCTTCATATACTTCGTCGTGAGGGTTAAAGTCTGCGTCGACATATTGAATGCGAATTCGATCAGGGCGGCTAACTTCTTCGCGAATGCCGGGAAGACTGAGACATCCTTCGTAGTCACGTTCCATGTTATCGTTGCGTTCAATAATTTGGGCGTTAATAAAGGTTTGTTTGAAATTTTCCAGTTCAGGAAATTCTTTGGCCATATCTTTACCATCGATGACAAACAGTCGAATTGCCAACCCAATTTGTGGGGCTGCCAGCCCAACACCGTCCGATGAATACATGGTTTCCCACATATTTTCAATTATTTTTTGAATATTGTCGTAATCGGGATCAATGTCTTCTGATAGTTTTCTGAGGACTGCGTTGCCATATACAACTATTGGATAAATCATTATTGAAAATTTTTGTTTTGTAATATTTAACTTGTCAGGTTGGGTAATTTCTTTTATGAACGTCCCATGCTTCGGTTTTCCAGATAGGATTGCAGTATAATTGTGGCGCTGATTTTGTCGACCAGTTCTTTATTTCTTCGCGCCATTTTTTTTAGCCCTGCATCAATCATTGTTTGAAAAGCGATTTGGCTGGTAAAACGTTCATCTATCCAAACAACAGGTATATGTGGAAATTTGTTTTTCAGACTTTGAGCAAACGGACGGATGTATTTCATGGATTCCGATTCCTGCCCATCGGTTTGTCGCGCAAAACCGACAACGAAACATTCTACTTGTTCGGTGGTCAGATAATTTTTTATAAACGGTAGAACTTCTGCTATTTTAAGGGTTGAAAGTCCATTGGGGATTATTTGTGAATTGTCGGTAACTGCAATCCCTACTTTTTTTTTCCCTACGTCGAAAGCTAATATACGTGCCAATATTGTTTTTTTTAGAAGACAAAATTACATAAAAAATTGAATATCTTATTTTTTACGATTGTTCATTTAAACCAAAAGCCATTTCCCCGTCGGGAAATGGCTTTGTGATTAGTCTGTTTGTAATAATTAACGAATGGCAGCCTGAGCAGCGGCCAGACGGGCAATGGGGACTCTGAACGGTGAACAGCTGACGTAGTTCATGCCAACGTTATGGCAAAATTCGACGGACGATGGTTCGCCGCCATGTTCACCACAAATACCCACTTTTAAATCAGGTTTGGCCGAACGTCCTTTTTCGGTACCCATTTTTACCAATAAACCAACACCATCCTGATCCAAAACCTGAAATGGATCGTTTTTAAGAATGCCTTTGTTGATGTAAATAGGTAGAAATGAGCCGGCATCATCGCGGGAGTAACCAAATGTCATCTGAGTCAGATCATTGGTACCAAAAGAGAAAAAGTCGGCTTCACGCGCAATCAGATCGGCCGTTAATGCTGCACGAGGGATCTCAATCATGGTTCCAACCTGGTAGTGGATGGAATCGTTGCGTTCTTCAAATACTTTTTTGGCTGTTTTATGGATGATTTCGGCCTGTATCTCGAATTCTTTGATGGTGCCTACCAAGGGAACCATAATTTCAGGACGAGCATCAATGCCTTTGCTTTTTAGGTTTAAGGCTGCTTCGATGATGGCACGTGCCTGCATTTCTGTAATTTCGGGATAAGTGTTGCCCAAACGACAGCCACGATGTCCTAACATAGGGTTGAATTCTTCCAGTTCGGCGACTTTGGCTTTAACCATGTCCAGTGAAATGCCCATTTCGTCGGCCAGCTCTTTTTGCGTTGCCAATTGGTGAGGCACAAATTCGTGCAGTGGCGGGTCAAGCAGGCGAATGGTAACGCCGTATCCGGCCATGGCTTCTAATATGCCTTCAAAGTCTTCGCGTTGATACGGCAGCAGTTTGGCCAGGGCTTTTTTACGACCCGTCGTGGTGCTGGCCAGAATCATTTCGCGCATGGCTTTGATGCGGGAGCCTTCGAAGAACATATGTTCTGTGCGACACAAACCAATACCTTTGGCCCCGTACTCGCGGGCTGTTTTAGCATCTTTGGGAGTGTCTGCATTTGTTCGAACGTTCATGCGCGTGAATTTGTCCGACATTTCCATGATAAGGCCAAAGTCTCCGCTCATATCAGGTTTGCGCGTCATCACTTTGTCTTCATAAACTTCTCCTGTGCTTCCATTCAACGAAATCCAATCGCCTTCGTTTAATGTTATATCGCCAATGGTTACAGTACGTGTTTTGTAGTTGACGCGTAAAGATCCTGCCCCTGAAACGCAGCATTTTCCCATTCCACGAGCCACGACTGCTGCATGAGAGGTCATGCCGCCGCGAGCTGTTAAAATGCCGCGTGCTACGTTCATGCCTTCCAGATCTTCGGGTGACGTTTCAATGCGAACCAGAATGGAGTTCTCGTAATTGCCCGCTTCGTCGGCAAAGAATACGATTTGGCCCGTGGCAGCGCCGGGTGAGGCTGGTAGTCCTTTGGCAAGTACATTGGCCGAACGGATGGCTACGCTGTCAAAAACAGGGTGTAATAGTTCGTCCAGTTTGTTTGGTTCCAGACGAAGTAAGGCAGTTTTTTCATCAATTGTTTTTTCGCGAAGCAGGTCCATGGCTATTTTAACCATGGCTGCACCGGTTCGTTTTCCGTTGCGGGTTTGCAACAGCCATAGTTTCCCTTCCTGTATGGTGAATTCCATGTCCTGCATGTCTTTGTAGTGGTCTTCAAGTTTTTGCTGAACACTATTCAGTTCTTTGAATAATACCGGCATGGTTTCTTCCAGCGAAGGATATTTTGTGGCGCGTTCATTTTCGGGTATGTTTTGGAGATTAGCCCAGCGACGACTTCCTTCAAGGGTTATTTCCTGTGGGGTACGTACCCCTGCCACAACGTCTTCACCTTGTGCATTAATCAGATATTCGCCGTTGAAAAGATTTTCGCCGGTAGCGGCATCACGGGTAAATGCGACGCCAGTGGCTGAGGTGTTACCCATATTTCCAAAAACCATGGCTTGAACGTTAACTGCAGTGCCCCATTCATCAGGGATGTTGTTTAAACGACGGTAATAGATGGCCCGGGTATTTTGCCAACTGTCGAATACTGCAATAATGGCGCCCCAAAGTTGATCCCAGGCGCTAGTAGGAAAGTCTTTGCCTGTCTGTTCTTTTACGGCCTTTTTGAAACGTTTAACCAAATCTTTCAGATCTTCTACCGTTAGCTCGGTGTCCAGATTGATTCCTTTGACTTCTTTAACGGCTTCCATTATTTTTTCAAAGGGGTCGATTTCGTCTTTGGATTCTGTTTTCATGCCCAAAACAACATCGCCGTACATTTGAACAAAACGACGGTATGAGTCCCACGCAAACCATTCATTACCTGATTTTTTGGCTATGCCGGCGACTGCTTCATCGTTTAGCCCAAGGTTGAGGATGGTATCCATCATACCAGGCATTGATGCGCGCGCGCCTGATCGAACAGATACCAGAAGGGGATTTTGAGCATCGCCAAATTTTGTTGATGTGAGTCTTTCTATATTATGAATGGCTGCTTCAACCTCAGGTTTTAATAGCTCAACCACAGGTTTTTTACCTAGCTCATTGTATTCGGTACAAACTTCGGTTGTAATAGTGAATCCTGGAGGTACAGGAACGCCTATGAGGTTCATTTCCGCCAGATTGGCTCCTTTTCCTCCCAGCAGATTTTTCATATCTGCTTTTCCTTCGGCGTTGCCATTCCCGAAGGAGTAAACACGTTTTTTGTTCATAGTTTTTTGTTTTGTTCTTGATGCTATTACTTAAAAATTCTCTGTTGTTACAAAGATGTTCATTTTTTAATTTTTTTTAATTCTTTTGGTAGGGTATTTCGAAGATGATTTTTTTGTTATAATTTACAGTTTTCTGTTTTAAGTGTCTGTTTTTGGCGTTTTCATGCTTGTCTTTTTATTTCGTATGAGCCGTTATTCGCAATAGTTTGTCTGTGTTTCTTTAAATGTTGTTAATTTTTCTTTATTGTTTGTCCGAAAATTTTTACGGCAGATAAGAAAGCTTTGTTTTTGAAGCTTGTGAAGTTCGGGGAATTTGGGTGTATTCAGAGTAAATGGCTATTTTAAAAGTAAGTGTAACTAAGAAAATCGCATTTCTCTGGTGACACTATAACAATAAATACCCCGTTAGTGAACGGGGTATTTATTGTTGTAATTGTCCGATTTCATTAGGAAGTCGACATATTGAGCTCTTTGGTAGGCGTATGGCATTTTTAAACTGGCTCTTGAGAGTTTGCCTTTGAATTCAGATACCGACTCATATTTTTTCCCTTTCATAAAGAGTGCTAATTCATCAAGCATTTTACCGATTTGATTAATGCCGTTTTGATACACTGTACTAACCACCTGAACTGCATCAGCGCCAGCAAGAATGGATGCTATCATATCTTCGCCAGATAAAATACCGGTATTAGCACAAAGAGAACCTTTTGTTTCGCCGGAAAGCAACCCCATGAAACGTAATGATAATCGGCTGTCTCCTCGTTGACTTAAATTGTAAGGCATTACCAGCTTTTCATTTTTGATGTCGATGAAGGGTTGAAAGAGTCGGTTAAAAAGGACCAGCCCATCTGCGCCTGATTTATCCAGTTGCGATATAAAGGCGAGCGGATTTGTGTAGTGAGGACTTAATTTTACAGATACGGGGATTTTTATTGCTTTTTTTACTTTTCGTAAGGTTTCAATTTGTTCTGTTTCTATTTGGACAGAGCTTTTTTCTGCGGACGATACGGTTGAATAAAAGTTTAATTCCAATGCGTCAATTCCGGTGTTAGCCAGATTGATTGCGTATTCTTCCCAACTCTCGTTATACAGACAGTTAAGGCTCCCAATAACGGGTATTGAAACTGATTGTTTCAGTTCCTTCAGCTCTGTAAGATGAAGATTTGGTCCGGCGTATGCCGTATCAGGGAAGAGATTTATCATCTCCGCATTGCGGTCATCGTATTGATGTCGGTCGTCTTCCAGTTCCGCAGCTTCTAAATGAAGCTGTTCTTCAAATAATGATTTATATACAATGGCTGCCGCGCCTGCTTTTTCCAACTCAATGGCTTTGTTTAGATCTTTTGCGAGGTTGGAAGCCCCTATAATTAAGGGGTTTTTTAATTTTAATCCCAGATAATTGGTGGTAAGGTCCATGGTAAGTGTTTTAAATGTTAATCTGTTTTTGTTTTCATTATTTAACAAGCTAGATGAATGTTTGGTTCATTAAAGTTATGAAAAGACTAAGAGTAATGCGTCATAAGTCAACAGGTTTGTTTAATTTTGAGAAGATTGTAATATGATATGAATTCTATAATAGCCAAGTTAAAAAATATTAAGATGAGGTTGACCGGAGAGGCATCTCATCTAAAAGTTACGCGGAGGGTAAAAAAAGAGTGGGTTGGAAACCAATATGGCGGTTTTTATGTGGCGTCTGATTTTATAGGACCGGCGTCTGTTGTTTATTCCTTTGGAATAGGAAGAGATGTTAGTTTCGATTTGGGTCTTATTCAAAAGTTTGGATGTCAGGTTTATGGTTTTGACCCAACACCTGCTTCGGTTCAATGGGTACGACAGCAACAATTACCCGGTGAGTTTCATTTTTATGAATACGGTTTGGCCCGAGACACGGGTACTACCTTATTTTATTTACCCCTTAATCCTGAGCATGTGTCAGGCAGTATGGTGACTCAGTCGAACGTTAATGCTAATGTTAATGTTGAAGTGGAGATGCAATCATTGCAAGATGTAATGGCCATGCTACATCATGATAAAATAGATGTTTTGAAAATGGATATAGAAGGTGCCGAATATGATGTTTTGAATGCGATGTTGGATCAGAAAATTTTTCCGGCGCAGCTGTTGATCGAATTTCATGACCGGCTTATGCCCGAAGGACGCGATTGTTCACGGATGGCTGTGGACAGACTACAGCAGAGTGGATACCAGTTGTTTGCGGTGTCAGACTCCATGCAGGAAGTTTCGTTTGTTTATAATGCGTCAGGCATGAATTAGTGCCTGCATATAAAGTCAGGCATTTGAACCGGAACGTTAAAATTCAAAGCATATGCAGCTCGGAAGACAGGCGTTGACTGTTGTAGTATTTTGTTTTTGAGATCTCTGTTTTTTGATTTTGTCTATTTGTTAAAGGAACGCAGATCAGCCTTCGTTAATGGTGAATGACCTTATTTTACAGACTTTGAAAACAAATTTTATCTGTGGGTAAAAAATGGTGTATGAATTTTAATCGCCTTGTTTTATTACCTATTTCGGATTTTGGAATAGCAAAAAAGAGGCTGCCTTTAAAGGCAGCCTCTTTTAAATTTAATGAATAAATAAAATTATTCGGCAGGCGCATAAGTCATTTCAGAGAAACGTTTATAGGTGTTGTAACGCCATTTGGCATTTCCTTCAGCCGCAACGAATAATTCCTTGGCTTGTTCGGGGAATGTTTTCAACAGAGAAGTGTAACGTACTTCACCTTTAAGGAAGCCCTGGAATTTGCTCCAGTCAGGTTCTTTTGAATCCAATACAAACGGATTTTTACCTTGTTCTTCCAGCATTGGGTTGAAGCGGTACAGATGCCAGTAACCACACTCAACGGCTTTTTTACCTTCCAGTTGTGAATTGCCCATACCACTTCTTAAACCGTGATTGATACATGGTGAATAGGCAATAATAAGTGAAGGTCCGGGATATGCTTCTGCTTCCTTCAAAGCTTTGAAGTATTGAGTTTGGCTGGCACCCATTGAAACCTGGGCTACATAAACGTATCCATAAGTGGTTGCCATCAGCCCTAAATCTTTTTTACGGATTTTTTTACCTGATGCAGCAAATTTGGCTACAGCACCAACGGGAGTTGATTTAGAAGCCTGTCCTCCAGTGTTGGAGTAAACTTCAGTATCTAAAACCATTATGTTTATGTCTTTGCCGCTGGCAATGACATGATCTAAACCGCCGTAACCGATATCATAAGCCCATCCGTCACCGCCAAATATCCAAACAGATTTTTTTACCAGATGATCTTTCAGCTCAAGAATTTCGCTGGCCACTGAATGGGTTTCGTTTTCGAGGGCTTTAAGTACCGATTTTGAAACAGCCTGAGTTTTGCTGCCATCGTCTTTGGCTTCTAACCATGCTTCGAATGCTGCTTTGGTGGCAGGTTTTACCTCGTTGATAGCGGCGCGCATTTTTAGTTCAACGCGATCACGCATTTTTTCAACGGCAGTAGCCATACCTAATCCATATTCAGCATTGTCTTCGAACAATGAGTTGGCCCATGATGGGCCACAACCGTTTGCGTTGGTTGTATATGGGGTTGATGGTGCAGAACCGCCATAGATTGAAGAACAGCCGGTGGCATTGGCTATCATCATACGATCACCATATAATTGGGTTATCAGTTTCAGATAAGGTGTTTCACCGCAACCTGCACATGCACCTGAAAACTCAAATAATGGTTGAGCAAATTGAGAATTTTTCACGTTCATGTCTTTTGGAACAACGGTATCCTTGATGGTTACCTTTGTTGACATATATTCCCATCTGTCAGCTTCGGCCATTTGACTCTCAAGTGGCTTCATGATCAGAGCTTTTTCTTTTGACGGACAAACTTCTGCACAGTTTCCGCAACCGGTACAGTCAAGTACGCTAACCTGAATTTTAAAATGCAAACCATCGAAATTCTTACCGTTTGGTTTGATGGTTGTAGAACCTTCTGGTAATCCGGCAACTTCATCTTCGTCTAATAAGAATGGGCGAATTGCGGCATGAGGACAAACGTAAGAGCACTGGTTACATTGGATACAATTTTCGCTTTGCCATTCCGGTACATTTACGGCAACACCGCGTTTTTCGTAAGCGGCAGTTCCGGCAGGAAATGTACCATCTTCGCGGCCAATGAAAGCACTTACCGGAAGGTCATCCCCTTTTTGTGCATTCATGGGATTGACGATATTTTTGATGAAGTCTGGCAGTTTTTTGTTTTCCACAACGACTTCGTCCGATAACTTGGCCCATTCAGCAGGAACGTCTATTTTGGTGATTTCAGCACCACGGTCGATAGCTTGATGGTTCATGCGAACAACATCTTCTCCTTTTTTGCCAAATGATTTGATAACAAATTTTTTCATTTGGTCAACAGCCTGATCGTAAGGAATTACACCTGAAATTTTGAAGAAGGCAGATTGCATAATGGTATTGGTACGATTTCCCAATCCTATTTCTTCTGCAATTTTAGTGGCGTTGATGATATATAGGTTGATGTCGTTTTCAGCCAGATAACGTTTAACGTCGTTGGGTAATTTAGCCTTGGTTTCGTCAACGTCCCAGTGACTGTTCAAAAGGAATGTCCCGCCTTTTTTTAGTCCTTTAAGCATGTCGTAACGGCCCAGATAAGCGGTTACGTGACAAGCCACAAAATCAGGAGTGTTAACCAAATAAGCAGAGCGGATGGGGGAATCGCCAAAACGAAGGTGAGAAATAGTAATACCACCCGATTTTTTTGAGTCGTAGGCAAAATAGGCCTGAGCATATTTATCGGTGCTTTCCCCAATAATTTTGATGCTGTTTTTGTTGGCACCTACAGTACCATCAGATCCTAAACCATAAAATTTACCGGAGAAAGTGCCTTTGGGAGCCAAATCAATTTCAGGTAATAATGGTAATGATTTGAAAGTAACATCATCTACAATACCTACCGTGAAGTTGTTTTTTGGTTCATTCATTTTCAGGTTTTCAAACACTGAAATCATCATGGCAGGCGTGGTGTCTTTTGATGATAAACCATAACGACCACCAACAATCAATGGGGCGTTTTCTTTTCCGCTAAACAGTTCGCAGATATCCATGTAAAGAGGATCTCCGTTAGCACCCGGTTCTTTAGTACGGTCGAGTACTGCAATCCGTTTTACGCTTTTAGGAAAGGCTTCAAAGAAATATTTAGCTGAGAAGGGACGGTATAAGTGAACAGAAATCAACCCGAGTTTCTCACCTTTAGCATTCAGATAGTCAATGGTTTCTTTAATTGGGTCGGTAATTGAACCCATTGCTACAATAATGTTTTCGGCATCGGCAGCACCATAGTAATCAAACGGACGGTATTTGCGACCGGTGATTTCTGAAACTTTATCCATGTAATCAGCTACAACGTCGGGTATGGCATCGTAGAAACGGTTGGCAGCTTCGCGTGACTGAAAATAAATGTCAGGATTTTGAGCTGTTCCTCGCGTTACAGGGTGAGCAGGATTTAGGGCATTGTCGCGGAAGCTTTTTAGCGCTTCCTCATCAAGAAGACCGGCAATATCATCCTGATCCATCATTTCAATCTTCTGTATTTCATGTGAAGTACGGAAACCATCGAAGAAATGCATGAAAGGAACTTTGGTTTTAATAGCAGCCAGGTGAGCAATACCAGCTAAGTCCATAACTTCCTGAACACTGCCGGTGGCAAACATGGCAAACCCGGTTTGGCGAGCAGCCATAACATCGCTGTGGTCACCAAAAATAGACAAAGCCTGGGCGGCCAAACTACGAGCACTTACATGAAATACTGCGGGTAATAACTCACCGGCAATTTTATACATGTTAGGAATCATTAATAATAATCCCTGTGATGCCGTAAAGGTTGACGTTAAAGCTCCGGCCTGTAATGCCCCGTGCAGGGCCCCGGCAGCACCGGCTTCTGATTGCATTTCTTCCAGTTTAACTGTCTCACCGAAGATGTTTTTTCTTCCGTTAGCAGCCCACTCGTCTACGTACTCCGCCATGGTGGAAGAAGGTGTGATGGGGTAAATTGCAGCTACTTCGCTAAACATATAAGCGACGTGCGCAGCGGCATAGTTACCATCACATGTGATAAACTTCTTTGCTTTTGCCATCTGTTTATTCTTTGTTGTTAATAAAATGAATTAGTTGTATTTATTTTTGGGCGAGATAGCTGCTAGTATAAAAAACCGAATAACCATAATGGAATTTCCTGTCCTTTACCTATTTCAGCCATCTCACAGGCTGTGTAAATCTTTTTGGGGTTTTTGGTGTTGGGTTCTCCTTTACCTATGTTAAACATCCAGGTTTGGTCCAGTATAAAATCAGCTTCTTTGCAATAGCCTATGTTATGTTGATTGTTGATTTGGCTGCAAAAAAATGTTTTGTTTAAAATATGTTGATCCACATCGCCACTGGCCACTGAAAATAAAAGGTTGGGGTTTTGAAGATATATTTCTGCCGGTTTTTTCAATGAGTCACAATCGCCTTCATATAATAAGTGTATTAAGCTAGCCTGATTTAGATATTTAAGATAGTTGATGATGGTAGCGCGGCTGGTTTCAACTTCGTTGCTTAATTTGCTGATGTTGGGTTGGAAAGGTGCTGAACTGGCTATTATATAGAGTAATTTACGAAGTTTTGGCAGGTATTTCAATTCTATTTGCTGCAAATAACTAATATCTATTTCTAGTACCAGGTTTATATTTTTTAGAAGATTTTCCAAATAATTTCTTTCTTCCAAAAAATAGGGGTAATAACCGTGGTGCAAATAGTCGGTGTAGTAGGCCAGTGGTTTAATTTTTTCAACAATTTTAGTGGCTATTTCTACATGGTTTTTTTGCAGGTCGGCGAGGGTATATGCCTGAAAGTTTTCGCCTGTTTTGTAGTTTATATAATCTCTGAAAGAAAATCCTTCGAGGGTATATAGTGCGGCTTTTGATTCCAACTCTGGATCTTCTTTTTGGTTTCGCATGAGGGGAGAGCCGCTGAATATTATTTGGAGCTCAGGGAAATTGTCATAGCAATATATGAGTTCAGATGCCCAGTCGGGGTATTTAAATACCTGATCGAGCACAAGAGTTTTCCCCCCGGTTTTTTGAAATTCATCTGCAAAATCGATTATGGTACGATCTGAGAAGTACAGACTGTTGAGGTTTACATACAAACAGGATTTATCTAACCCAAAAGTTGACGATACATAGTCGAGTAAAAAATTAGTTTTCCCAACACCGCGGGCTCCAATGATGCCAATTAATCGGTTTTCCCAATTAATTTTTTCCATCAATCCTCTACGAACCGGCACTTCCAGATGTTCAAGCAGGTATTTGTGTGTCTTAAAAAAAGCCTGCACCATAATTAAATACTGTTTTTTAGTTAGGCAAATTTAAGATTTGGAACAGGGAAATTGTAATTTAGACATTACAATTTTAGGCTGATTGTGTTATTTAAATCTTTTAAAAATAAGGTTTTGATTCGTTTGATAGAGATGACGTGGTTTTGATGGTAAGTTGATAGAGTGTGTGATATTATTAGCTTCAACGAAAAAATACATGCGTTTAATACGAAATGTACAAATCCAAGGCTTGTGAAGTTATGGAATTGTTAGTTTACCATTGTAAATGATCGTTTTGAGAGCATGTGCAACGTCGAATTTGAATTTTATAGGCAGACCTAACAAAAAGTAAAGCCACGAAAGGCGAAACCTGAGGTTGCGTCTTCGTGGCTTATAAAAAAGTGTAATTTTCAGTTATTATTACCCGTCGTTCATTGAAACCAAAAACTCTTCGTTGGAGTTGGTTTTAACCATTTGTTTACGGATAAATTCCATCGCTTCGATAGAGTTCATATCGGCCAGATAATTACGTAAAATCCAAATCCGATTCATAATTTCTTTTTCAAGTAAAAGATCTTCGCGGCGTGTGCTTGATGCATTGATGTCAACAGCAGGGAATACACGTTTGTTGGCCAGCTTACGGTCAAGTTGTAATTCCATATTACCTGTTCCTTTGAATTCCTCAAAAATTACATCGTCCATTTTGGACCCGGTGTCGGTTAATGCGGTAGCTAAAATGGTGAGGGACCCACCACCTTCGATGTTACGTGCTGCACCAAAGAATCGTTTTGGTTTATGCAATGCATTGGCATCTACACCACCTGAGAGGACCTTGCCTGAAGCCGGTGATACCGTGTTGTAGGCGCGAGCCAAACGGGTAATAGAATCGAGCAAAATGACAACATCGTGTCCACATTCAACCATTCTTTTGGCTTTCTCGAGGACTATATTTGCTACTTTTACGTGACGTTCAGCCGGTTCGTCAAAGGTTGATGAGATGACTTCGGCGTTGACGCTTCTGGCCATATCGGTTACTTCTTCCGGCCGTTCATCAATGAGCAAAATCATCATATAAACTTCGGGATGATTTGACGCAATGGCATTGGCGATGTCTTTTAGCAATACAGTTTTACCAGTTTTGGGTTGCGCAACGATTAACCCTCGTTGCCCTTTCCCAATGGGGGAGAACAGGTCGACAATACGGGTCGATAAGTTCATTCTTGGTCCGGCTGCTAAATTGAATTTTTCGTCGGGGAATATTGGTGTAAGGTGGTCAAACGGCACGCGGTCGCGAACATAATCGGGGGTGCGTCCATTGATGGCTTCTACTTTGATAAGCGGAAAATATTTTTCACCTTCTTTAGGCGGTCGGATAGTTCCGAGTACCATATCGCCAGTTTTTAAACCAAATAGTTTAATTTGCGATTGTGAAACATAAATATCGTCAGGTGAATTCAGGTAGTTGTAATCAGATGATCTCAGGAAACCATAGCCATCCTGCATAATTTCAAGAACGCCGGAGGCAGAAATGATGCCCTCAAATTCAAATGCTTTATCTTCTTTGCGGTTTTGTTGTTTGTCGTTGCGATCGTGTTGACGTTTGGGTTGATGCGGGTTATTATTATCCTGACGCTGATTGTCGGGTCTATCGGACCGTTGATCGTTACGATTCCACTTGCGGTTGTTGTTGTTGTTGTCGTCCTGTGCCCGATTGTTTGGCGTCTGACGTTGCTGATGGATATTCTTTTGAGGTTGAGGTTGTTCGTTCTTTTGAGGTTGAGGCTGCTCGTTTTTTTTTGATTGAGCCGGTGTTTTTTCTTTGACCTCCTCGGGTGTTTTTGTGTTTGCTACTTCAGGCGTAGCTTGTTTGTCCGCTCTTCGCGAAGTTTCTTTTTTGACTGGCTCTTTTTCTACCTTTGGAGTAACAGCTGGTGTTTCAGGATTTGAAGGTTCTTCTTTTTTGACGATAGTTTCTTTTTTTACAGTTACCTCTTTTGGGGCTGACGACTCTTTTGTGGCCGTAGCTTGTGCTGTTGCTTGTTCTTTTAATTTTTTTGGTGGTCTTCCTCTGCGGGGACGTTTTTCTTCGTCCCGATCGGGACGATTTTCGCGCGGTTTGCGCTCTGAAGCTTTTATTGCTTGTGTGTCAAGAATCTGATAAATCAGGTCCTGCTTTTTGAAGGACTCGACTCTCTTTATATCCAGTTCTTTAGCTATGACACGAAGGTCACTTAACAGCTTCTTGTTTAGTTCAAGAATGTCGTACATAATGTTTCAAAATACTTTTATGAATTGATTTTTTTTTTGATTGTTTAAAGCGGATTGCTTTAACGTGGATGAAATGAAAATAACGTAATTTTAATTTTAGGTTGGGATGAAAGCAATGAAAAATTTTGTTCTTATCTGCACAATCAAGTATCGGGCCAAGCCGATTTATTTGCTATAAAATTAAGCTTCCCGGAAAGTCCTTCATCAACACGTTTAATACGTATATAAAATGAAATATGACGATGAAAAGAAACTGATAATTTTATAATGAACAGTATCGAATTGAAGAAATCTGAACAGATTCCGCTACAAACTTAAGTATAAACTTTATACTACCAAAAAAATAGACATTTTTTTTGATGCGCACTTTTATAAGTTTAGTGTATTGAGGTTTAAGCAAGCTCAATTTAGTGTATTGTTTTGGCATTTTGGTCTAAAAAATGAAGTGTTTGGTCATTTTAATGCGCACTAATTAAACTCTGTAACCTTATTTTTGTTAATATTACATAGCCTAATTACCTAATTAACCTTAATAATTAATATGAGACAACTTAAAATATCCAAACAGGTTACCAACAGAGAATCTCCTTCGTTGGATAAGTATTTGCACGAAATAGGGAAGGTTTCATTAATTACAGCTGATGAAGAGGTGGCCCTTGCCCGGAAAATAAAAAAAGGTGATGAAGCGGCTCTCGATCGGCTTATTAAAGCCAACCTGCGATTTGTGGTGTCGGTATCTAAACAATATCAAAATCAAGGGTTGAGTTTGCCGGATTTAATTAACGAAGGAAATTTGGGCCTTATTAAAGCAGCGCAGCGATTTGATGAGACGCGTGGATTTAAGTTTATTTCGTATGCCGTTTGGTGGATTCGTCAGTCTATTCTTCAGGCTTTGGCCGAGCAGGCCCGGATTGTGCGGTTGCCTTTAAATAAAATTGGTAGTATTAACAAAGTCAATAGTGCTTTTGCGCGTCTGGAGCAAAAATTCCAGCGTGAACCGACTGCTGACGAAATTGCAGAGGTTTTAGATTTGGCACCTAAAGACGTGAAAGAAGCCCTAAAGGTTAATAGTAGGCATGTTTCGATGGATGCGCCATTAAAAGCTGAAGAAGATAACACGTTGTACGATGTGCTTTTATCAAATGAAGAAGATACAAGTCCTGATGCGGGATTGATTGATGAATCTCTACAGCGGGAAATTGAGCGTTCTTTATCAACACTTTCGCCTCGCGAAGCCGATATAGTGAAGCTTTATTACGGATTAAATGGTGAGCCGCCTTATTCACTCGAAGAAATCGGAAAGCTGTTTAATCTGACTCGTGAACGGGTCCGTCAAATAAAGGAGAAAGCCATTAAACGTTTGAAGCATACCTACAGAAGTCGAATATTGAAGACTTACCTTGGTGATTAATTGTTTATTGGCTTGATTCGTTACGTTTTGTGTTTATATAACAGGGGGGGATCGCAATAAGAGGCTGAATTATACTTGTGTTTTTAAGTTTACGGTACGGCCTGAAGTCCGATAATTGTATATACTGACGACATCCTTCCATTAAAAAATAAATGTAATTCGGGCGAAATTATTATTTTTACGGCAGGCAAACTGAGGATTTAAACTTTTTGCTTGCTTTTTTTTATTGTAGACCATTATGTCAAGACTTGTTGCTCCATCATTGCTTGCCGCGGATTTTACTAATCTGAAGCAAGACGTGGAAATGATTAATAAAAGTGAGGCCGATTGGCTTCATATGGATGTTATGGACGGCGTTTTTGTTCCTAATATTTCCTTTGGTATGCCTGTGATTGCGGCTGTGCATGCTATTTCGGTGAAGCCATTGGATGTTCATTTGATGATTGTTCAGCCCGAACGTTATATTGATGCATTTAAAGAGGCCGGGGCATATTTATTAAACGTGCATTATGAGGCATCTCCTCATTTGCATCGCACGGTTGAATCAATACATCAAAAGGGGATGAAAGCCGGCGTGACTTTAAATCCACATACGTCGGTGAATCTTCTTGAAGATATTTTACCTGATCTGGATTTAGTCCTGATTATGTCAGTGAACCCAGGTTTTGGTGGTCAAAAATTTATCGAAAATAGTTACGATAAAGTGTCTCGTTTAAAGGATTTAATATTGAAGCGTAATAGCAAAGCCCTCATTGAAATTGATGGTGGCGTGACGTCGGCTAATGCCCGTCAATTGTACGATGCGGGAGCTGATGTATTGGTGGCTGGTAGTTATGTATTCAATGACTCTAATCCCACAGAAGCTATTAAAGCGCTTAAGAAAGCCTGATTTTTAATTCTATAAATACTTCTTTATTATATCCAGTAATAAATTCCTTTTGATGGGTTTGGTTATGTAGTCGTTAAAACCGGCATCAATGGCCATCTCGTAATCACCGGAAAGGGCATAGGCTGTTTGGGCTATGATGGGTATGTTGGCATTGAATGTCCTGATTTCTTTGGTAGCATCCAGGCCGTTTAATTCCGGCATTTTAATGTCCATCAGGATCAGCGAGTAATCAGGATTTTGTTTTATTTCTTCAACTGCGTCTTTTCCGTTGGTACAATGTGTGAGCTGATAACCGGCAGCTTCCAGAACTGCTTCAAGATAGAGAAAGCTATTTGCATCATCTTCTGCCACCAAAATTTTTCCCTGCTCGGGATCTGTAGATCCTGTCATTTATGAATGCGTTTTCGGGTATGAAATGAATCTTTATATGAATTAGGGTTTTCTAGTTAATTATTTCCATAACGACCCTTGTCTTGTAATAGACCTGCCCTTTTAAGGTACTCGACAAAGATACTTTTTTGTTTTAGGGGAGGTACAATAGGTCTTTTTTGTATAAAAAAAGAAGAAGTTAACTATAAAAAGTGGAGCTGGAGGGAATCGAACCCTCGTCCAAACAAGTAAGCCATATGCTTTCTACATGCTTATCCGGTTATTATTTTTCGTGAACCGTTTGGGAACAGGCACCCTGACGTCTCCTTAGCCTCTAAAATTTCGCTATTGAGCAGAGGCCGCTCGCAAGCTATTCCCGAAATATCTACACCTCCGATTCGGGCCGCCTCAGGAATTGGCACCCGGAAGATGTCTCGTCCAAGCTCCTGGAGCAAGGATAATGCTAATCTACTATACTTCGATTATGCAGCGAGAGCGTAATTTGTTTCGCCAGTTAAAATAGTTAAGACCCAAGATTTACGAGCTGTAGTCTCAATGCTCGGCATGCTTACATACCACTTAGGCTTGCTGTCAAATCCAGGTCAGCCCCTTTTATGGTTGCATTGAGGTTGCTAAATTACAAAAAAGAATGACCTTTTTAAAGGTCATTCTTTCTTTTTGTAATTTTTATTTCTCATACGGTCTTTTATAAGGTATATAAGGGCTACCGCCGACGTCGTCAACATTACCATGACCCTGATCTGACCTCCTATATCGTGGCGGCTAATAGCACCGGTTAAAGGTTTAAAAAGCCCGCCAAAAGCCAGGAATGTTAATGCGATTGTCCAAATTAATGCTGCTTTTTTTTGTCTTCTTACCCCATTGTTAAACAATAATATTGCAAGTCCTAAAGCAACAGGAATAAACGCTGTTGGGGATGGGTGAATGGATGCATAATACCCCCATAAGCTGAGAAGTACCAGTAA
Source organism: Geofilum sp. OHC36d9 (assembly GCF_052400685.1). Lineage (NCBI taxonomy): Bacteria > Pseudomonadati > Bacteroidota > Bacteroidia > Marinilabiliales > Marinilabiliaceae > Geofilum > Geofilum sp. OHC36d9. Next base: position 216,832 of record NZ_JBQTGJ010000004.1, on the reverse strand, counting down.
TAGCCCGTTGATGGAACTGATAATGTAGGTTTTCATATGATTATATTTTGTTTTTCAGTTGCCATATGGAACTCGCCGGGATAATCATCTTCCTTTGTGTGAAATGATTTTTATGGCTCGCTTCATGTTTGACTTATACATAAACCTGAGAATAATAAATTTGTTCGGGGATAGGCTGTAATAAGCCACAGAAATGAAGATGAAAATAAATAATGAAGTTTTTAATAATGGGGTTGAAGTTGGCTGGTAATGCCATCAACGGTTTTTTCTTTCAAGTATTAAATAAAAAAAACCATCCGTTTACGAATGGTTTAAGTAATTATCGTGGGGGGAGGAGGATTCGAACCTCCGAAGTCGTAAGACAACAGATTTACAGTCTGCCCCAGTTGGCCGCTTTGGTATCCCCCCGGTAATCAATAAGTAAAAGAGCCAATGGAGGGATTCGAACCCCCGACCCGCTGATTACAAATCAGCTGCTCTGGCCAACTGAGCTACATTGGCAGGTGGGTAAGCTATCTATATCGCACCGCTACAACCGCCTACCCTTGCTGCCGTCAGGCCCTGGGGGAATTCAGCAGGAGCTGGTCGTATAGGACTTACCCGGCGACAAAAGTAGAAAAATCTCTTTATGTAACAAGGGATGGGTGCTTATTTTTTGAAACTTTTTTTTGTCGGTTTTAATATCTCTCATAGATCCAAATGGTTAGGTTTAAAATAAAATTACAATTTAATAGTTCTTTAATCAAAATGCTGTTTTCTTATAATACTTTGATATTTTTGGAACAGAAAAGAAATTTTATTTGAAATGGAAAATACTGCCACACAAAGGAATCAGTTTGTATTAACCTATGGTGCAATAATGGGTATTGCTCAGGTGTTCTTATTATTGATTTTGTATTTAACAGATAATTTGGTTGGGTCTTCATTTGGCGCATTTAAATGGGTCATTTTTTTCATAATCTTATTTATAGGGTTAAAATCGTACCGCGATAAGTTTGGTGATGGTTTTATTACTTATGGGCGCACTTTGGCCATTGGCATACGTATGTCGATGTTGTCCGGCGTTTTTATCGGTGCCTATTATTTTTTGATGTTAAAGATTTTTGATCCCGGTCTGGCCGGTAAAATTATTGCTGAAACAGAAGAGGCCTATCTGGCAATAGGGTTTGATGAAGGTACCGTTGAAAAGATGAGCGAAGCCCTGCAAGAAGGGGTGAAACCGTGGACGATGTTTTTTTCCAACATATTTGATGGTTTGTTAAGTGGGTTATTTGTTAGTCTTATTGTTGGACTATTTGTAAAACGTAAAGGGAATGATCCCTTTCAGGAAGCGATGAAGCATGTGCAATAAAATGGACTTTGACGTTGATTTATCAGTCGTGGTTCCTCTTTTTAATGAGGTAGAATCTTTACCCTCGTTAGTTGAGTGGATTAATCGGGTGGTGAATCAAAATAGTATCTCGTATGAACTTATTTTGGTTGATGACGGGAGTAATGATGGTTCCTGGCAAACCGTGGAGCGTTTGGCGATTCAATTTCCCCAAATAAAAGGTGTTCGGTTTCGTCGGAATTATGGCAAGTCTGCGGCTTTGCATTGTGGTTTTCAGGCAGCTGTTGGTGAGGTTGTGATTTCAATGGATGCTGATTTGCAGGATAGTCCCGATGAAATTCCTGAGCTAATGCGAATGATTCGTCAAGATGGCTACGACATGGTGAGTGGTTGGAAGAAGAAACGCTATGATCCTTTAGGTAAGACGATTCCTAGCAAGCTGTTTAACCGCACTGCCCGTTTGGTCTCAGGCATAAAATTGCACGATTTCAACTGTGGTCTGAAAGCTTACCGTAATGAGGTGGTTAAAAATATTGAGGTGTATGGCGAAATGCATCGTTACATACCTATTTTGGCCAAACGAGCCGGTTTTTTTAAAATTGGAGAGAAGGTGGTTCAGCATCGTGAACGTCAGTTTGGGGTTACAAAGTTTGGTATAGAGCGGTTTGTTAAAGGCTTTCTCGATTTGTTGTCGGTTATGTTTATCTCGAAATTTGGGAATCGGCCTATGCATCTGTTTGGAACTATGGGAACTTTAATGTTTGTGGTAGGTTTTATTTCTGCTTTTTGGTTGGGTGCCCGAAAATTATGGTTTGTAAGTCATGACATTCAATCGCCGTTGGTTACCAATAGTCCTTATTTTTACATTGGTTTGGTGAGTATGATTTTGGGCACGCAATTATTTATGACGGGTTTTCTGGCCGAATTGGTATCCCGCATCAGGCCCGACCGAAATAATTACCAAATTAGTGATACGATTAAAAAGAAATAATAGATGGCTTTTTACGATAGTATAGCTTCATGGTACGATTATATTTTCCCGGCTGCGCCTGCACAGATTGAGTTTATTGAAAAACGGATGGGGCATTTGTCCAATTGCAAAGTGGTGGATGTGGGTTGTGGAACTGGTAATCTCTCGATACAATTGGCCCATAAAGGCGCTACTGTAACAGGTCTCGATCTGGATGATGAAATGCTTAGGCTGGCACGCCAAAAGTCCAATGCGAGCGATAATCCTGATTTTATCCGTGCTGACATGTTGCAACTATCCGGATTGTTTAAGCCTGCCTCTCTGGATGCCGTGGTTTGTTTCGGAAATACTTTGGTGCATTTACTGCGGCCTGGTGATGTGCGTTCTTTTTTTCAGCAGTGTAAAACGGTCTTGAAGCCTGGTGGCCGGCTATTATTTCAGATAATCAATTATGATTATGTGTTGGACGAAGGCATAATGGGGCTTCCCTCTATCGACAACGAGCATATTTGTTTTGAGCGGGCATATGAGTTACGCGAGCAGGATGAATTAATTAACTTCAAAACCAAATTGACGGTGAAGGAAAGTAATGAGGTTATAAAAAACGTGGCTCCATTGCAACCTTTGCGTAAAGATTTACTGATGCAGATATTGGCGGATACTGGCTATGGCGAGAGACACCTATTTGGTTCGTTTATGCAAACACCATTATTGGCAAGTTCTGTTGCTTTAGTTGCAGAGGTTATTCCTGATCTGATCTGAAGCTTTGCTTCAATTTTTTTGCGATTTTTCGGTCGATGGGAAATGTTAGAGTTTCAGGGTCGACGGCGTTGAGAGGGACTAATCGTAGGCGTTGAGCTGTTATCTGGTCGGTGGAAAGCATTTCCAGACTAACAGGTATTTTTATGGTTTTGGGCAGCCTTATTTTATAATAAATGCTGATGAGTTGTGTGTCTTCGAAGTAAAGGGCTTTTTGGAAAAAATCCGTCGTGTAGAAGTGTTCTTCTATTTCGATGTTCAGATTAAATTCTTCCATAAATTCTCTTCGCAGACAATCCAGAGTACCTTCGCCGTATTCCAGTCCTCCGCCAGGAAATTTTGTGATTTTTCGATCTTTAAATGTTTCGTCGGACAGTAGTAGGTGGTTGTTAATAACGCAGATGCCATATATCCGGACATTGAAACAATGGCTCTTTTGGGGATGTGTATTTTGTGTCATGAAGAAAATCGGCTTTAGAAAGAAAGGCCGGAGCGGGTAATGTTTGTAAACCGAGAGGATTAATAATAATTGTGCTACCGACCTTTCTAATACAAATGTAATAACTTCTTTAGTCTTTTGTTAATAATTTGGTTTCAATAAATTTTATGATATCGTCTGTCTGGTCGGGTTGAAACCACGTAATGTAGGGATCTCGTCGGAACCATGATAGTTGTTTTTTTGCGTACCGACGTGAGTTTCGTTGAATCAGTTCAATGGCTCTGGCAAGATCGTGATCGCCATCAAAATGGGCGAACAACTCTTTAAAACCAACGGTGTTGAGGGCATTGTGATCGCGATAAGGTAATAGCAACTTCGCTTCGGCTTCCAGACCCTCTTCAATCATCTTTAAGACGCGTTGATTAATGCGTTCGTAAAGTTTGTCGCGATCCATGGTGAGACCTATTTTTATGATGTTAAACGGTCTTTTAACTTGTGGTTGGGTGCGTAGTTCCGAGTATGGACGCCCCGTCATGAGACAAATTTCAAGAGCATGGATTATTCGTTTGGGATTTTTTAGATCTACTTGCCCATAGAATATGGGATCCCGATATTTTAGTTGCTGACGAATTGATTCCAATCCATCGTTCTTTAGTTGTGCCATCAGCGAATCCCTAAGTTCAGGGTCAATGGTAGGTAACTCATCTATGCCATTGCAAAATGCATCTATATACATCATGGAACCGCCTGTCATAATAGCGACCTCGTGATTTTTAAAAAGCTGTGAAGCAATTTTAATGGCGTCTTGTTCAAATTCGTAGGCATTGTAGTAATCGGTGACCGATTTTATACCTACCATATAATGCGGTACTTTTTCCAGTTCTTTGGCTGTTGGAGCCGCTGTGCCTATGGGGATTTCCTTATATATTTGTCGTGAGTCGGCCGAAATAATGTTGGTTTTGAAGTGTCGGGCCACGTCAATGCTGAGGTTGGTTTTTCCAACTCCTGTGGGCCCGGTGATAACCACCATGGTTCGTTTAGTCATGTACAATGATTAATAAAAGTCGTTTTCATCAAATTCTTCGTCGCTATAGTTGTCCGGATCTTCGTCGTTACTTAAAAAATCATTTATTTCACTATCCCCCAATAGCAGGTTTTCGTTTGTTAGTTCGAAATTAAAACTTTTTTCGTTGATTTGCTCGGGCGGGGTTCCTTGTCTTTTTAAACAAATGGTTTTTTCCAGATTTCCGTTGTCTATTTGTATGAGCTCCATAAAAAGCATTCTTTCGGCAAATAGATCGAAAGCGTACAACATACGTTGTTTTTCGATGGATATTAAGTCTGATAATTTGGTGTTTTCCATGGAAGGAGCGCTCTGTTCTTCATTATCCATATCAATGAGCGTAACTTCCTGTTCTTTATTCCAATCATGATCAGTGATAAAAAATGAAGCCATTTGAGAAGGATCATAATCGAGCATTTCCTGAATGAAGTCATGTAATTCCAGAAATGAGTTGTTACTATCGATGGCAATATCGAGGATAAAATTTTCCGATTCGTCGCTAATGGCTCTGAAGTGATAGATCATGTCGTTTTTGTTTGTTGGGGTGCAAAAATAGTTTTTTTAATGGTAACAGCGCCTTTTGTTTTTCCCAATTGCATGCTTAACGCAATGAGATGTCTGTTTGTTGCATGAATTTTAGTTATTTTAGGATCTCATAGTAGGAAACGATTGTCTGAAACCGATGTTTATTGGCTTGGAATTAATATATTTTTATGGTAAAAGGCTTGTGTATTTTTTTGATGTTCTTTTTTATGGGACATGTTTTAATGGCTCGTGAAGTGATGCCTGACGACTCAACAGATGCCGGCTGGTTGGAGCGCATGGCAGGCCTGGGCGAAAAGGTCCTGGAGTCGGTGACTTATGAGAATAAACGTCATGTATTTGTAATATATCCTGCAGGGGGGTATTCACGTCGATCGGGTCTTGAGGTGGGAGTGATGCCTGTATTTGGATGGTATCCTTTAAAAAGCAAGACGCTTAATACAATTAGTTTTTCACCTCAGATTTCGACTAATGGAATGGTTGAGTTGCGCAGCGAAGTTGAATTATATCTTGATAAATGGCGTTGGTTTGTTAAGACTGAATATTTAAAAATGCCCGAAAAGTATTGGGGAATTTATTCCGCACCAGCGGTTTTTGATGGTGTGACATACGATTCACGAAACATAAAAGGGGAAACGGAATTGTTTCGTAAGATAGGGCATCATTGGTTGATGGGGATTTCTGCAATGGCAGGTTCGTGGCGTTTTTCCGCCTGGCAGTATGGGCCCGATGAGTGGCCTGTTTTTTTGCAGGAGGGGCGATTGGTCGGTTTTGGACCTGTGCTTTTATTTGATAGCCGCGACCATCCATTGTTTCCGCACTGCGGCATTTATTTTAAATCATCGTGGTTGTATTTTGCGGGCGATGATTTCTCTGATTTTTTAACCGACCTGCGATATTATGTGTCGTTAAATAGAAATGTGTTGGCTTTACAGGGGTTAATGGAATGGACGCCCGGTAATTCCATTCCCTATTACATGTTGCCCGAATTGGGAGGTAAATACAGATTGCGTGGTATTGATAATCCCAAACGAGTGGTGGATAAAAGTGTTTGGTTGCTACGTGGTGAGTTGCGTATGCCTTTGTGGTGGCGATTGAGTGCCGTTATGTTTGCTGAAGCAGGTGGTGCCGGGAGCCGTTTTTTGTCGGATGTGGGAACGCCGGTATTGTCGGCCGGTGGCGGATTGCGTTTCCGCATGTTACCCCACGAGCCACTTAATATCCGGATGGATGTGGCTGTGGCATCGGGGGGCTTATATGGCATGACGATTTCTTTAAAAGAGGCATTTTAAAGAAACCCTTGCGCTTTTAATACTTTCAGTAGTACCTCAGAGAAATGCTCGTTGTCGGCTTTTTTGTAGCGGATATCGGTAAAAACTTGTGCCAGTGTTTCTTTGTGGTTTTCTTCGACAAAATTTTGGTAAACGGGATTGTTTTCTTTTTCAGAATAAATTTTATCGATGGCTTCCGATGAATAGTCGTGGTATGTTTCGTGATGCACCACAGCTTCTAACGGCAGCCGGTCGGTTAGGGCCGGATTTTCTGCCGGATAGCCAATCGTTACCGTGGCAACGGGTACAACACCTTTGGGAAGGTGTAGAACGTCAATAATTTGGTCAGCATTATAGGTGGTTGTGCCAAAGTAGCAAAGACCCAGTCCTTCCGATTCGGCAGCAATGCATACATTTTGCGCCGCCAGCAAGGCGTCAATGGCGCCGGTGATAAACGACAGGAAATTGTTGTAGCCGGGCTCTGCTTTACGTTGTCGGCACCATTTGTTAAATCGGTTGTAATCGGCACAGAAGGTAAGTACAACAGGGGCTTGTGTGATGGAGGGTTGGTTGAAATGCGCCGGCGACAAGGCTTTTTTGATATCGTCTTTTGTGGAGACGATAATGCTGTAAACCTGCATATTGCCTGTTGTGGAAGCGCGCGTGCCTGCTTCCAGTATCTTATTCAGCAATTGATTGCTGACGGGTTGGTCGGTGTATTTTCGGATGCTTCGGTGAGCATTAATGGTTTGAATGGCGTTCATATTGAGTTTTTTTGCTGGTACTATTTATATGTAACATTAACACCCCGACAAGAGAAAATTTCGTCGGGGTGTTAATGTTTTTTCAAAACAGAGTCGTTAAATGAGTTTTAGTCGTTGCATTTCAGTTAGCAACATTGCCTTGGTGTCTTCTTCCATGGCGCATAAAGGCGCACGGAAAGTTTCAGTTATTTTGCCCATGGCAGCTAATGCTGTTTTTACAGGTATTGGATTTGACTCTACAAACATTAGATTTATGATGTTTTGATATTTGTAGAAAATCTCTCTGGCAGTAGCAACATCCCCATTGATGGAAGCATGCATTAATTGGCTGAATTCATGAGGAATGACGTTGGCAATTACAGACACGCACCCATCGGCTCCCAGCCAGTTTGCCATGGTCGACAGAAAGTCATCGCCGCTATAAACTTTGAATCCTTGCGGGCGATTGGCCAGCAATTCAGCAAATACCTCAATTTTCCCGCCTGCTTCTTTAATCGCAATGATGTTTTTGTTTTCTTTGGCCAGTTGGATGGCTAAATCAGGCGCAATATTGCTACCCGTGCGTGAAGGAACATTGTAAAGAATGATTGGAATGTCAACAGCTTGTGCAACACTGGTAAAATGAAGGTGTAAGCCTTTTCGGGTTGGTTTATTATAGTATGGTGCTACAACTAACAATCCGTCAACGCCTGCTTTTTTAGCCCGCTTGGAATATTTTATACAATCCTGGGTTGAGTTACTGCCTGTCCCGGCAATTAAAGGTATGCGCCCTTTTACTATTTTGACAGCTCTTTCCATCATCATGGCATCTTCGTCTTCCGACAAAGTGGGGGTTTCCCCGGTGGTGCCACATACTACCAACCCGTTGGAGCCTTGTGCTATATGCCATTCCAGTAGCGCGTCAAAAGTTTGCAAGTCTATTTCACCGTTATCTTTAAAGGGGGTAACTATGGCTACTATAGAGCCACGTAAGTTTTCAATCTTCATATTATTTGACTTTTCGGTGTTGATCTGCTCCGGATGATTTGTCGCTGAAAACTTGAGGATTATCAGTTATATACCTGATGCAGATATTTTTGTTTTCAGAAATGTAAAGATATTGAAAAGATGAGAATGTGCAAAATATGTCAGACAACCATCTGAAAAAACAGAAAGTGGCGTGGTGGTATATGTTATAATTCTACACCTGTTTGAACTTGTCAGCTTATTTCGCGTGTCACATTTGGGGTATTTTTACCATCGTTTTCTTTACTGTTTTGGCTGTTGCAGACGATGCTGTTTGTGACAGGCAAACCATTTCGGCCAGATCGACCACGGGTACGTTGCTTTGTCGATTTAAGGTTTGTTTGCACATGGGACAGCTCGTAACGATGTAGTCGGGCGTTTTTTCGGTTAATACCGCCAGTGTCTTTTTTGTGATTGCCTGCCGGGTTTCTTCGGGCAGCGAAAGTGAACCCAGATTGTTACCACAGCACAAGGCTTTTTCCCGTTCGCGGGAGGTGCTTAATAAGGTTGATATGGTTTGCAGCACATAGCGTGGTGGCTCGTAACAGTTACTGCCGCGACCTAAATCACACGGATCGTGGTAGGACACTTTGAAATTGCTTTTATGGTTTTTGAGCAATCCGTCTTTTATCATTTGCCATAAGTATTCGGAGTGGTGCATTACAGGTATATCCAGTTGGTATTCAGTTTTAAATATTCTGTAACAGATGGGACAGGTTGTTACCAGTGTTTTTCCGTTACATCCATGAATCAGATCACGGTTTCGTTCCATCATCAGTCGTGCTTTGTCGGTCGCGCCGGCCAGCATCATGGGCCGACCGCAACAAATGCTTTCATCTTTGTCGATATGAACAAACGAAATGTTGGCGTTATAAAGTAGCGTTTTGAAAGCTTGCGTGGTTTTTGGATTTAGCCGTCCCATGCACCCGGTAAAAAGAACGACCTCGGTGGTGTCGCGCCATAACTGCATGGCAGCCGGTAAATAACTGTGATTGAAGTTTGCTTTTGCATGAAGATGATCGCGTGTGCTGAGGCGCAGATTTTCGAGATTTACGCCAACAGGACAGGCTTCAGTGCAGGCCCCGCAATTTAAACAGAGGTCGGCGGCTGTTTCATATTGTTTCCCGGCACGCACCTCCCGTACGAAATAGACACTTTGAAAGCGATTTTCAATGGTGTTGATGCCAGGACAGACATCCAGGCAAATGCCGCAACTCGAGCACGAATGCACGTCAAAGGCCTGAATGCCGCTATTGGGATGAAATCCTTTTTCATCTTTAATATTCCAGTGACGCAGAAAAATGAGCACCATTTCGGTGGGTATGTGCATATATCTTGAAAAAGGAAGCACCACGAAGAATAATCCAAGTGAGAACGAATAAGCCCACCAAAGGGGCAGTTCGGCGTATTGTTGCAGACCGGTGAAGGCTATCACATGCCCAGTGGTAGCAGTTAAGAATCCGCCTCCGCCATGAACGGCAGCAGTTCCCGATTCGGCCAGTAAACGTAATGGAAATATGAGCCATAAAAATGTGAGTGCAATCCTATTGGGTAAATTATGTTTTGTGGTGTTGCTCATGCCCATCATTTTTTTTCTCATTCGTTTTAGCCATGCGAGTGTTACGCCTGTGAGTACAATTAATAACGAAAAGTCCATGAATGTGACCATGACGGAATTCATGAAGAAATCGGATGTTACCGGTTCAAAAAAACGAAAGAATAATCCATACCATATTGGATTCAGAAAGTCGCTGGTGTAATACCATGTTTCCAGCTTTCCGCCCACAATTAGCAGAAACCATCCAAACGCGAGGCTCATGTGCATGAAACCTAACATTGGGTTGGTGCGGTATATTCTAAGATGAATGAGCGATTCGCGGAATATTTCGCCACAGGCCGATAATGTTTTGGTGGTAAAGAGGTTTTTTATCACCAGTATTCGGTTGTGGGACGACAGCCCTTTTAGCCATAAATAATATCTAATTATTAGAATGACCCCCATTAGGTAAAATCCTGCTGCAAAAGGCACTACAAACGGCTGGAAATATTCTGACATGATACTTTATTTATGAGTTTGAATACACTGTTTTTTTGCATTTTTTTAACTGTTATGGTGTTGGCACCATTGTGAGGCTCATAATTTTTTTGATGAAGCAGTTATTTGGTTGTTTCTTCAGGTTTTAGTTCGCTTAACAATAATACGCCGTGTCTGATGTTAACGCCACGCGGGCATGATAGCTGACATTTGCCACAGAGCATACAGTTTTTAGCCATCTCAGCTATTTGTTTTATCTGGCCGCGATGTGCCCACAGGTTGAGTTTGTAAAATTGCATTTTGGTGAAATGCCCGGCAGTGCATACGGCGGCGCATCGTCCGCACGAAATGCACCGATGTAGCGTTGGCTCTTTGTCAAATATTGCCTGCAACTGGGGTGTAATAACATGATCCAGGTTGATGTTACGGGCATCTGTGGCTTCGAAACCAAATTTCACAAGGTTCATGACTCTTGGTTTAAGTAGTTTATTATTTTCATTGAAGCCGCTTCGGCATCCAGTATGACATCAGGCAGAGAAGCCGGCCCTTTGCAGGCTCCGGCAATATATAGTCCTTCGTTGTTCAGGGTTGAAAGGTGCAATGGAGAACTTTCAGGAGTGATGAAACCATCGCCAAATGTAGGTTTCTCAAAAACGTATTGCTCTTGTTGTTTTTTTATGATAGATGCTGGTTCCATCCCAATCATAAGTACCAGCATGTCGAGTGTGAGTTTTACCGGTCGACCCATCAGTGTGTCTTCGGCTTTTACCTGTACTTTGTTGTCACCCGAAGGAGAGGCTTCTGACAATCGGCCGCGAATAAATTGAATGTTGTAGTTTGTTTGCGCGTCCTGATACAGTTCTTCGAAACCGGGCCCGTACATGCGCATATCCATATAAAAACAATAGATTTGCGCCTGGGGAAATTTCTTTTTTAATTCGATGGCTTGTTTGACGGCGGTGACACAACATACTTTGCTGCAATAGCGGTTGCCACATTTGGCATCGCGTGAACCAACGCAGTGTACCAACCCGATGCGGGGCTGTTTGATGTCGCTGCTAAAAGGCCACTTTTGTTGCCCGTTGAATAGTGCCTCCAAATCGGCCGAGGTCACCACCTGTGGATACATTTTATAACCATATTCTTCTTTACGTTCTGCGTTAAAAAGATTGAAACCGGTGGCAATCAGCACCGCGTCCGACAGGTAGTCTTTCCCGGTAATTGATGTTGTTGTCCATCTGTTTTTGTTTTGTTTTATGCCAGCAATGGTTTGATTAGTGAGCACAGTGATGTTGTTATGCCTGATGTTTTTTTTCAGTGGAATAAGAACGTCCGAAGCGGGTTGTAATGATGGAAACAGAACATGCCATTGCGCAAGATGGCCTCCGGGGGTTTCATCTTTTTCGAACAGCAGCACTTCTATATTCATGGCGGCTAACGCTGATGCGGCTCGCATTCCGGCTGGTCCGGCACCTATTACTGAAACTCTTTTTTTTGTCATGTTTCGATGTTCTGATTAGGATATTTTCCGGTTTTAAACCAGTAATACGGATGGTTGTTGCGCAGGGGATACCGGCTTTCCGCCTAAATAAAATTTTTCTTTTTTTGAATACTTATAGCCTATTTTATCGAGTAATGATTCGGATTGCACCTGGTGCATTTGCAGTCCTAACTCCCAGGGATTCATTCCTAATATAATGGCGGCTAATTCTTCATGGCTAAGCACCGGTATGCCAAACCCGTTTTTGTCATAGGTTTTACCTTCCATTTCAGACAGCGTATATTGCCAACGATCCATAAACATGTTACAGCCCGGGCAATTGGTCAGGATGAAGTCTGGTTCGTATGGCGCCATCGATTCAAATTTTATTTTAGAATTGGAGACAGAATAGCCACGGTTTTCGCGAAGAAGGTAATGTCTGAAGCCGAAGCCACAGCAGTGTCTGCGTTCGGGGTAGTCGATCACTGTGGCGCCCCATGATTCAATCAGTCCGGACAAAACATAGGGAAATTCAGCGCCTCCAAACCCGCCGCTGGGAAAAATTTTAGCATAATGACACCCTACATGTTCAACCGCTTTCAGGGGTTCTCCGGTTTTGGCGTTCACCAAACGTATGGTTGATAATGCAGCTATCTCATTTCTTAAATGATAAACCAGGTCGGAAGTATGAACGACTGTTTCGGGGATCTCAAATTCGCGACCAGTAGCCTTACGCAGTGATTTTCGTGTCTCTTCCAGTTTTTCGGGGAAATGACGCCACATATCAAATATTTCAAGATAAATGCCAAATGACGTGACGCAGGATACCAACAGATTTTTGTAGCCGGCTTCTGTCATCAGTGCCAATTGGCGGGCCACCACTGTCATTATGGTTTCAAGTGGGATGATGTCCGAGTGATAGCCTATGCCTGTACATGTGGTGTGTCGGGGGTCTTCAAATACATCTTTGTGCAAATATTCCTTCATAATGCGTAATAATGCTGCTTCGGCACCCGGGAAAAAGGTTTGACGAATACAACTGCGTACATAAAAGAAATGATCGTTGGGGACTAGTTTTTGGTAATTTTTCCAGGATGTAGGATTCATGATATGGCTGGTTGATTGATTTTTTTGTTGAGAATTGTTTTTCAGGAATCTTCTTCAACTCCTTCCATCGCCTCTTCTATACGGTCAAAGAAGGCGAGACCGCCTGTTACTTTAAATATTTCATGAAGTTCGTTTAATGTATCGTCGTCAATTTTTCGAACCCCACCTTCGCCCGGCTCGTAGTAATTAGAACCGCATTGGGCGTATAGCTCTTTGCCGCAATCGAGAACCCACTGCCAAACGGGGCCCTGTTCGGGGTGTTCTTCAGGTGTAATTAGTTGTGGGTGGACACAGTAGCCGTGACTAAGAATGCTTTCGCCGACGCCCCGCTTGATGCGTAATTGCTGACGTCCCATGCGCGAATGAACAAAAAAACCGGTTTGTTGGCTCAGTTTGCGTAACGCCTGAATGATATAACCCGGCGTATTATTCCGTGGACAACGTGCCTTGCACGACAGGCATTGACCACACATCCAGATAGTATCGCTTTTCAGGAGGTTGATGAGGGTCTTCTCGTCTTTACTTTGAACATCCTGACAGATTTGACGCGGATCGTAGTCGTAGTAGGCAGCGGCCGGACAGATAGCGGTACAAATACCGCAGTTCATGCAGGCGGTTAAACCTTCCTGAAACCGGATATCTGATTGTAATTCATTGAATAAGGATGACATTATTCTGGTTTTTATTTAGTGCTTGCAAAAAAACAACTTAGGCATTATGCTTGTCCTCAAAATGGTTATTTACCATAGTAAACTCACATTCTGCGGATTTCGCAAGCCTTGAATTTGAATTTTTCAGCTCAAATTCAAGGCTTTTTTTACAGGCACTTTTTAGTCATTCCAAAATTAGGTTGGATAAATAGGATTATAAAGCGTGAAAATACGTAAAAGTCGGTGGTATAAATACGTAGCCTATGTGGTTGTAAATAAGTATTTTAGTACTTGATTAATCCGCTGGGCAGAGATTTGTTTTTGGAGAAAAGCTTATTAGTCTAACGGTTTTAAAATGTTTAAATTTTTCATTGGTTTTACTTTATGAGTATGAATTTGTGTATTATAATGTTGTAAATCAGTTAAATAATGCTATATTTATGATGTGGGTAATTCAAATAAATAAATTTTGATTGAATAAAGTAAAGGGATAAATCTCTAGTGAGTAAAATATATGTAATTTTTAAAACATATACATATAGATGTATGTTAGGTAATTGTGTTGAGAAAATCGTCAGTTGTTACATTTCCCAATTCCATTTTTATGATTATTCACCTGTAGCAATAAATTATTTGGAAGGACTTTAGAATTACTCCAAAGGGAAAATCGGTTGGAGAGGTCGATAATATGACCGTGTTATTGGAAAGTAGATATTTTCCCAGTCGGAGTTTATGCGTCGTTGATAAATTTTACATCACAAATTGAAATGGGACAAGAAATCACACAGATGCAGAAATGGGATAATAATTCTATAGCCGATGTAGAGCGGAATTATACCAGCCAAAAGTTGAAACAAGCTAAGAAATTAAGTTCGTAACATAAGCTTACTTAGTGCTTGCAAGAAAAGTTAAACTTCTGCATTATGCTTGTTCTAAAAATGGCGATTTACAATAGTAACCTCATATTTTACGGATTTCGCAAGCCTTGAATCCGGATATTTATGATTAAGCACTTGAGTTTTCCTGGTAAGATTTTTTAGGGATAAAATTTAGAGTAAATAAATAATTAAAATTTAGAAATTATGAAAAGATGGAACAAAATAACACCACTTCTGGTAGTGGTCGGTTTGTTGTCATTATACAGCTGTGATGAAGATGATGATAAAATGTCTGTTGATCCTTCAACCACAACTTATACCGACATAATGGCTAGCCAAATTAAAATGGATTTGGTTGACGATGCGTCTGTTTCTCCTTATGAAGCCATATTCGATGTATCACCTGCATACGACCAGGGTCACCTACCGTTCGCAACCAATGCAGGTAGTGTTGATGGATTAGGAAATATGTTTGAAGGATTGGATAAAAGCAAAACTTATTTAGTTTATTGCCATAGCGACGCTCCATCAATTGCAGGTGCTGAGCTGATGGTCGAAAATGGCTTTTTAAATGTTCACCGTTTGGAAGGCAATTATGGCGCATGGGATGAAGTTTCATTTGTAGATATAGCTCCAACTACAGTAAAATCAAAAATAGATGCAGGCGATTTTGAAGCTATTTTCGATGTCTCGCCTGCATACAGTCAAGGGCATTTACCTGGTGCGACAAATGCCAACGTAAGTGGAGGAGGGGGTGATCTTTCCGAATTGATTGAGAACATGGATAAAACGAAGTCTTACCTGGTATATTGCCATGGTGATGCTCCCGCTATAGCAGGTGCACAACTAATGGAAGATGCCGGATTTATGAATGTGTACCGCCTTGAGGGTAATTATGGAGCATGGACTGACGCTGGATATGATGTTGAAATGGGAAATTCAGAGATCTCTTACACTAACATTATGGCTAGTCAAATTAAAATAGATTTGGTTGACGATGCGTCTGTTTCTCCTTATGAAGCCATATTCGATGTATCGCCTGCATACGACCAGGGTCACCTACCGTTCGCAACCAATGCAGGTAGTGTTGATGGATTGGGAAATCTGTTGGACGGATTGGATAAAAGCAAAACTTATTTAGTTTATTGCCATAGCGACGCTCCATCAATTGCAGGTGCTGAGCTGATGGTCGAAAATGGCTTTTTAAATGTTCATCGTTTGGAAGGCAATTATGGCGCATGGGATGAAGTTTCATTTGTAGATATAGCTCCAGTTACAGTAAAATCAAAAATAGATGCAGGCGATTTTGAAGCTATTTTCGATGTCTCGCCTGCATACAGTCAAGGGCATTTACCTGGTGCGATAAATGCTAACGCAAGTGGTGGAGGTAGCGATCTTTCTGGCTTGATTGAGAACATGGATAAAACGAAGTCTTACCTGGTATATTGCCATGGTGATGCTCCCGCTATAGCAGGTGCACAACTAATGGAAGATGCCGGATTTATGAATGTGTACCGCCTTGAGGGTAATTATGGTGCATGGACTGACGCTGGATATGATGTTGAATAATTTTTAATTTTATTGAAAAACAGCCTCTTAATTAATTAGGGGCTGTTTTTTTGTGCCTACGCTCTTCCTGTTTTCCGCATTTTTTTGCAACACCCATCTAAATGCTTGTAAGTCAGCATTAATTTCTTAAACTTGGGTGTTGCAAAAATTTCAGTATGTTTGTCAGAAAGCTTAAGAATCGATCCGGAAGTCTTTCTGTACAGGTGATACAGAAGGTTCGGGGCAAGTACAAAGTGGTCAAAACGATAGGATGCGCCACAACACGGCGCAAAACTGAAGAATTTGTCAACTTGGCAAAACAGGAAATAAAGAAACTATCTCAACAGTCGGAGTTGTTTGATAGTAAGTCAGATGCAGTCGTGGATGAAGTTTTTACATCATTGCAGAATGCCAACATACGAACGGTTGGTCCTGAAATTATCTTCGGAAAAATCTATGACTATATTGGCTTTGGTGTCATTAAAGAACCAATGTTTCGTCACCTGGTAATTTCTCGGATAGCTTTTCCCTTGAGTAAATTAAAAACTGTTGATTATTTGTACCGTTACCAAGGTAAAAGCTTTGATATTGATACCGTTTACCGGTTTTTTGACAAGCTTAGTGTCAAGCTTAAGTCAGAGGTGGAGCAAATTGCTTTTGCACATACTAAAAGAGTTTTAACCAATAGTATTAGTGTTGTATTCTATGATATGACCACTCTTTATTTTGAAGCAAGTGACGAAGACGATTTACGCAAAACCGGTTTTAGTAAGGACGGGAAGCATCAATGTCCACAGATATACATTGGACTTTTGGTTGGCATCGGTGGCTATGCAATTGGATATGATATTTTTGAAGGAAATACCTACGAAGGACATACGCTTATTCCCTTCCTTGAAAACATGAGCAAGAAGTTTAATTTGGACAAACCTGTGGTTATTGCTGATTCCGGTCTCCTGTCAAGAAGCAACATCGCGGCCCTTGAACAAAACGGATAGGAGTACATTTTAGGAGCACGAATAAAGAACGAAAATGAGTCGTTAAAGACTCAAATTTTAGCGGATAATCTTACAGAAGGACAGGCATATAGCTTTCCTAAAAGCACCACCCAAAGACTTATAGTTCATCATTCCAAGATTCGATCTCGCAAAGATTCCTATAATCGTAGACGGGGACTCAAAAGGTTTGAAAATAAGATTAAAAATGGCCGTTTAACCAAAGCTAATATCAACAATCGTGGCTACAACAAATATCTAAAACTGGAAGGCGAAGTAACCGTAAAAATAGACTACGAAAAATATGAGCAGGATGCTTTTTGGGATGGATTAAAAGGCTACATCACCAACACCAAATAACCGACACAGAGGTTATTAAAAATTATGGCAAGTTATGGCACATTGAAAGAGCTTTTCGAATGTCAAAAACGGACCTGAGGATAAGACCAATATATCACAGATTAAGACACCGAATCGAAGCACATATTTGTATTGCATTTACGGCATATTGCATTTACAAATAGCTGGAAATAGCATTAAAGCAGGAGAAGTCATCCCTATCCTTAAGAAAAGCAGCTGAAGTGACACATAACATGTATCAAATAACATACACTCTGCCGGAATCAAAACATACAAAATCCAGATTGCTAAAAATGGATGAGCAGCAATCTGAATTATATGAAACGAGCCATGGGAGTTACTTCACACACAGGTGAATGATTATTCCGGCGAGTTCCATATGACCTTAAAAAACAAAATATAATCATATGAAACGAACATGAATTTTAGCATTCTAAAATACACACAGTAGAATGATTAAAATTCATCGAGAGTTCCATATGACCATTGAAAGATAAATTTAAACATATGAAATAATCAATAAGAATTTTGAGGGTGTCCCAAGTCTGAAAACAGGTGGATTGTAAAGCGTGAAAATACGTAAAAGTTGGTGGTATAAATATGTAGACTATATGGTTGTAAATAAGTATTTTAGTACTTGATTAATTCACTGGTCAGAGGTCTGCTTTTGGTGAAAAGTTTGTTAGTCTAACGGTATTAAAATGTTTAGATCTTTCATTAATGTAGGATTTGGTTTGTGGTTCTACTTATATGTTGGCAGCAAAGCGTTTTTTCAAAGGCGTTACTGTGTTGTTGTTGAGGTTGTTGATTTGTTAGGTATGATTTTTAATGGTTTTTGGTTGTCGTTTTTTGCTTTTTGAATTGTGGCGATATCATTAGTGCCTGCACGAAAAACTCTTGTGGCAGAAAAGCAAGCGTTATGTTTGAGGCTTGCTTTAGTAGTTTGAAAGATGTGAGTTTACCGTTGAAAATGATTCTTCCTGATAACGGATGGACAGAGTCGTCAATCAGGGCTAATTCTAGCTTTCTACTGTAATTCTTAATTCAAAAACTCTATTCTATGCAATTTAGTTATTTACCTGTTGAGTTGATATTTTGTAAAATACAGTAACCTATGCAGAAGTTAAAATGGTTTGTTTTTTTTTGGTTGATGTTTCAGAATGCCTTATGTCAGGGCGTTAGTAAACCAGATGAGCTGGAAATACCATTGGCTTTTGACAGCGATAAACTGTTTATACCGGTAGTGGCTATTGAAACCTGGGCAATTCAATCGTTTAATAAAGGAACTGAGGATAACGATATTGCCGGCAGGCTTGATGTTATGATGAGGCGATTTCGCTTTGGTGGCAAAGGTATGCCGGTTAAATGGCTTGGTTATAATTTTGAACTTTGTTTGGATTGGCTCGGGAAGACTATTTATTCGCCTGTAAGGGGGAGCTATTCCGGGGTGGATGTGTGGAAAGCATTTGTCTCCTTAAATCCTCTGAAAACCGGCGATTGGCTGCATCTTCATGTTGGTTATATACAGGCAGTTGTGAGCCGTGAATATAATACGTCATCGTGGACGGTTGGCTCTTTTGACAAAACACAAAGCAGCTGGCATTTGCGTTATTTTAATACGGGTAAGGGCAATGGTATTGAGAGTGGCCTTTTGCTGGGCGGCTTGAAGAATTTTGAAAAGATGGGATTCAGTTATCGGGTGGGATTGTTTTCACCGCAAAAATATCAGAGTGCCGGTTATGTGTCGCCGTTGGTCACCGGACGGGCTATGTTGACCATTGGAGAGCCTGAGCAAACCAATTATAGCTTTATGTTGTCAGGGAATCATTGGGGGCATAGAACGGGGGTGTCTGTTGGGGTCGGTGCTTCTTACACCGGGAAAACAGAAGCAGCAGATTTGGTTTGGCAAAGCTCGGTTTCTTATGGCGGCGATCTGTTAATTAATTGTCGGTCATGGCAATTGGATGCCCAGTATTACAGAATGACACGTGAGTATCTGGCGTCTGAATATGCCGGTTCCGGACTTATAGTGCGTTTATCGTATTGTCTTAAAGTCGCCAATACCATTTTGGAGCCTTGCCTCTGCTATGATAAATATGTGGGAGAGGGTGAGGCTTCGCTTTATCAGTATATAGGAGATAATATCACCCGCGATGTGGGTGTGAATTGGTATCTGAAGAACGATAAATTAAAAGTATCCCTTCATTATCTGGAGCAGTCGGGCAATTTGTCGGTTGACAGAGGTAATTATTTGGGCACAGCTTTGCAATTCAGGTTGTAATTGAAATGAAAATATGAGTGGTTTTAAAATGGAAACGGTCGTTTTAATCAGTGTTTGGATCGCTCGAAAAATGAGAGTTTTCGTAAATCATCATTTTGAGAGCAAGGCCATAGGACTGGCGTTGGATTTTATAACCAGACTCTAAATAATTTGTAATATGAAGCACTTTCATTTATGGCGAAATGGCATTAAGCGGCCGGCATTTGTTTTAGTCGGTTTTCTATTCCTAATTGGCTGCGGTGTCTCGAAACACAAAGCGGCATCTGATTCTATTGTATTGTTTGCCGGTGCCGGGATGACGGATGTGTTATCGGAGATGGTCGATTCATTTGAGGTTCGCAATAACGTTGAATTTGTTACAAACTGGGGA
This sequence comes from Geofilum sp. OHC36d9, assembly GCF_052400685.1. Taxonomy (NCBI): domain Bacteria; kingdom Pseudomonadati; phylum Bacteroidota; class Bacteroidia; order Marinilabiliales; family Marinilabiliaceae; genus Geofilum; species Geofilum sp. OHC36d9. Next base: position 196,984 of record NZ_JBQTGJ010000004.1, on the reverse strand, counting down.
TCCAGTGGTACGTTGGTGCGTCAGATGGAGAACGGCGCTAAGCCTGATATTTTTATATCTGCCAGCGAAAAGTGGGCCGATTATGCCGACAGTATAGGGATGGTGGTATCTTCCTTAAAGCGCCTTGTGGCGCGTAATGCTATGGTGCTGATCGTTCCTTTGAAGTCGGATGTTCAGGGTGTTGTCGTAACCGACAGTGTTGTTGATTTGCCCCATTTGCTGGGAAAGGGGTGGCTTTCGATGGGCGACCCGGGGCATGTGCCGGCCGGACAATATGCGCAACAGTTATTGGATTATTATGGCTGGTCGCAACTGTTGAAGAATCAGATTTTGCCGGCTAAAGATGTCCGTTCTGCCTTAATGGTGGTAGAACTGGGGGAGGCCAGAGCTGGTATTGTTTATAAAACAGATGCCCTTAAATCGGAGAAGGTGAAAATTGTGACTGAATTTCCGGAAGCATCGCATACGCCTGTTCATTTTGTGGCAACGGTTTGTATTGATAAACCCGAGAATCGTCGGTTTTTTAATTTTCTTTTTTCGGATGAGGCGGCCATCATCTGGAAAAAATATGGATTTAAATAGTGTTTGTCTATAAAGTCAACTACTTCGTTATGCGCAGTCCGACGAATGCGAGTTTTTTGCCGTAAATGGTCATTTTTAGAGCAAGCCTCACGAATGCGTTGTACTTTACTTTAAATCATAAGGATAGGTTATGATGGGTTTATTTCAAATAGCGCCGTCCGAATGGACGGCCGTTATGCTGTCAATACAGGTATCGGTGCTGAGCGTGATGGTTTCATTGCCTTTGGCGTTGATGCTGGGATATATCCTGGCACGGAAAAATTTTCGTGGTAAATCTCTTCTTGAGAGTGTGCTGCATCTGCCATTGGTGATGCCGCCGGTGGTGACCGGCTATTTGTTGTTGCTTCTTTTTGGGACACAGGGATTTTTGGGGCACTGGCTGTTTGTTGTTTTCGGTGTCAGTATTCCTTTTTCATTTGCTGCAGCAGTCATTGCGTCGTCGGTGATTGCTTTTCCGTTAATGGTTCGGTCGATTCGCACTGCCATGTCGATGGTTGATGTGGGATTGGAAGAGGCATCCCGAACATTGGGAAAAGGACGCCTTGAAACGTTTTTCCGGATTACGGTTCCTCTTTCGGCTCCGGGCATCATTTCCGGTGTTATTTTGGCATTTGCCCGTTCGCTGGGCGAATTTGGTGCCACCATTACTTTTGCGGGTAATATTGCAGGACAAACGCAAACGTTACCGCTGGCTGTATATGCCTATATTCAGATGCCGGGGAAGGAAGAGCCCACCATGCGTCTGGTAATTATATCTCTGGTAATCTCTACGGTGGCTATGATGATGTCGGAGTGGTTCATTAATAAAATGAGACGGTCATGATAGATATGGATATCCGTTTGGTTCGTGATAATTTTGAGGTGAAGGTAAAGACTGTTTTTGGTGAGGGTATTACCGGCCTATTTGGTGCCAGTGGGTCGGGGAAAACGTCTTTATTGCAGACCATAGTGGGGTTGACTAAACCGGATGCCGGCTTCGTGAATATTGACAATGCCAGGGTGTTCGATAAAAAGATAGGGTTGTCGATACCTGTGCATCAACGGAAAATTGGTTATGTTTTTCAGGAAGGACGTCTCTTTCCTCACATGACGGTTGAAAAAAATCTGAAGTACGGTATCTGTGACGATAACTCTCATATCTCTTTTAATGAAGTTGTGGATCTTCTGCAACTAGGCTCTTTACTGAAAAGTAAACCGGGTGCTATATCAGGGGGCGAAAGGCAGCGCACAGCCTTGGGGCGTACCTTGTTGTCGTCTCCGAAATGGTTGTTGCTCGATGAGCCGTTTTCGGCTCTTGATACCACGCTCAGAGAGCAGATTTTGCCTTTTTTACAGCTGATTCATGATACCACCCATTTACCGATGCTCATCGTGAGTCATGATCTTACCGATTTGCTGAAATTGACGCATCGCATCTGCGTATTGGATAAAGGGGCGATTGTAGCACACGATAGTTATCATCATCTGATACAACAAAAAAATGTTCAGCGTGTCATCAGTCGTTCTTCATTGATTAATGTGGTTAAGATGAAAGTGCTTCATCCGGATAATGGCAGCGGGTTGACCATTCTGTCGCCCAATGGCGAATCGACTGCTGTAAAAGTTATTTGCAAACGTCACGCTGCGTCTTATGCCGTAGGTGAATCGGTTACTGTTTTTATTCGTCCCGATGACATTGCTCTTTCGCGTGAAAGGGTTGAACAAGTAACCATTCAGAATCAGATAAGAGGGGTTATTGAGGCTATTTATCAATGGGATAATGTGGTGCTGTGTCATGTTAATGTGGGGTTTAAATTATTGGTTGAGATTACACCTGCGGCATTGCTAAGTATGGGGTTGACCAAAGGCGATAACGTCTGGACTCTGTTTAAATCTGTGGCTATCAACGTGGCCTATTGAGTTAAATTTTTATTTAAAGAAGAAATAACCATGATTTATTTTACTGAAAACGATATTGATCGGATAATAGAAGATGATGTGCCTGCCGGTGATATGACTTCCAGTTTGTTGGAGCTGGATGCTTTTTCGGCCCGGATAGAAGTCTCGGCGCGCGATGCCATGACAGTTTGCGGTACCGAAGAGGCTGTGAGGATATACCGCAAAGCAGGATTAACCGTTCTTAATTGGGTTGCTTCAGGGACGAATCTCAATAAAAGCGATTTGATTCTCAGCGCACGTGGCAATGCGGCGGCGGTACATCTTATCTGGCGCACAGGCGGTGTTATGATTGAGTTTGCCTCGGGTATTGCAACACGTACGTCACAATTAGTGAGCATGGCTAAAAGTGTCAGGCCGGATGTATCCGTTGCCGGTACGCGGAAACATCCGCCGTATCTAAAAAAGATGGCACTGAAAGCTTTAATGGCAGGTGGTGGAATTCCTCACCGTACCGGGTTGTCCGATACCATTCTTATATTTCGTGAACATTTGATATTTACCGGAGGATATGAAAAGTTGGGTTCGGTCATCAGTAAAGTGCGGACCCGACAGAAAGAGCGGAAAATTGTTGTTGAAGCGCACACGTTAGCCGAAGCGTTGCTTTGTGCTGAGACCGGTGTTGATGTCATTCAGGTCGATAAAATGCCGATGGACCAATTTGCTATTTGCGCGAATAAATGCCGGCAAATGAATCCACGCGTGGTTATGTTGGCTGCCGGGGGAATTAATGTTAACAATGCTGCAGATTATATAAAAGCCGGAGCCGATGTACTGGTTACTTCCTGGATGTATTACGCACCTCCTGCCGATATAGCCGTAAATATTCAACCAGTCGCAGCGATTATTTGATGGCAGAAAGTGTTTGCAAGTTGATTGGATTTATCTTTTATCCCAGTTTTCTTCTATTTCGTTGAGGGTGGTGCGCATGAGTACGACAGGATTTGAAGTTAAATCGCTTGTTTTTTCATGCAGTAGCATGTTATAAATATCCATTATTTCAATTTCCGATAGGGCACCTTTTTTTTCGGATGCCTGATTTTTTATTTCTTTCAGAATGTCATTGATAAGACGTTCTGAGAGTTCTAAATTTAAATGTCTGAAGAAATGAATCAGGCTGTTTCTGCCACTGTGCTTTCCAAAGATAAATGGTATTTCTTCGCGTCCTATTTGTTGGGCACTAATAAGTTGGTACGACTGTCGGTTTCGGAGTATGGCATTGGTGTGAATACCGCTTTCATGAGCTAAGGCCAGACCGCCGGTCACCGGTTTGGAGAGATGAACGGGTCGGTTGGCTATTTCGCCCGTCATTTGCGATAATTCATAAAAAAGGGTGGTGTCCAGTTCGCAGTTGATTTTTTCGCCCATTTCAAAAGCCATGACCACCTCTTCGAAAGCGGCATTGCCGGCACGTTCACCCAATCCGTTGATAGTAACACTGAAGCATTCAACGCCTTGCCTGAAAGCTGAAAGAACATTGGCATTGGCTAGACTTAAATCGTTATGGGCATGAAATTCGAGCCAGACATCCGGATAAATTGTATATATGTCCGAAAACATTTGTTGGGTAGTAAATGGCGTTAATATTCCTACCGTATCGGCTATCCGAATACGATGAACGCCCAGGTCATTTACCTGTCCTATAAAGTTGAGCAGAAACGGTAACTCAGCTCTCGAGGCATCCTGCGCCCCCACTGTTACGAACGAAAAGTGGCTGAGTGCCACAGGTATAATTTTTTCAAGTTGCGAAAGGACCCAGTTGGTGTCTTTTCCCATCGATTGTAAGAGGATGGGTGATACAGGGAATGAGATGTGAATACCATCACAGCCCGAAAGTGCAGCCTTCCGGATGTCGGAAAGAATCGCCCGGCTCCAGGCCGACGTTACAAATCCAAATCCTTGACTGTTAAGCGTCCTGAGTTCTTCTATTTCCTGCTTCCCAATTGCCGGAATCCCCAGTTCTACTTCTGTGATTCCTATTTGATCCAGCATCTGGCATATTTGTATTTTGTCGTTCAGTGAGAATACCACGCCTGGGGCCTGTTCGCCATCCCGAAGAGTGGTGTCTATAAACCTGGGAGTACGCTGCTTTTTCATAATTTAGAAATTTAAAACATGTAAGCATCGTTATAAAACCTTCATCCCCGGCGTTTCTTTATATCCCGGGAGCCCCTTGAAACAACCGGTGAAGAAACATTACTACTAACCATGAAAAGTATTGACCGGGAATGAAGGTCTGTACATGTTTAATCTGAAATCAGGTATTTTTCACAAATTTCACCGCCTTCAAGTGCATCAAGTATTTCATCAATGGCATCTTCTGTTTCAACTTTTCCATACCATAGATTGTCGGGATGGATGACAATGACGGGTCCTTCGGAGCAAACATTGAGACAGCCGGTAGATGTCACTGCTACGTCAAGGCCCCGGTCGGTGGCTTCTTCGGTGATGTACTGCATTAATTGTGGTGCTCCTTTTTTTTTGCAAGCCCCGTTGGCATCGCCTGCGCCTCTGAATGAGTTGCAGACCAAAATGTGATAAGTCGGTTTTTTCATGTGTTTTGTGTTTGAGTTTTGTTGTCACATGGAACTCTTATGAAATAATGATCCTTCTGTGTGAGACATTTTTATCATGCTTGTTTCATGCTTGGTTTATTTGTAAATTTTGAGCCAAACTGCCGTCTTGATAAGACAGACCTTAATTATTGAACTTGTTTTTATGCACATCCCTGGGCGTTACCACGGCATGCGCTGCCACATTTAAAGGCATCTTGTCTGGCAATGCTTCTGATGGGGCGGTTGTTGTAAACGCCTTCTAATCCTTCGTCAATGAGTCCGGTCATCTCAATGATGCGAATACCGGTATTGCCAATAATTGATTTTGGGTTGTCGCCGATTCCTGAAATGAGAAGAGCCCGGCAGTCTTTCATTGTTTCTGCCAGATTGTGCCAGCGACTGTCGCCTGCGCCTGCGCCGGGAGCTGGTCGTTCTTCCACCAGCTGAAACCCTTTGGGTGATTGACGAAAAATGTAAAATGTGCGTATTTCGCCCAGATGCTGGTTGACAAGGAGTCCTTCCTGCGTGCCCACAGCAACATAAGGTCTTTCTTTTTCATCGAAAGGCTGTCGTTGTGCAAATTCTTTCAGCATAACATGGGTATCTTTTAAATCGTGTCCCAAAAGTCCGGCAGCATCGGCCCGGCAACGGGCACAGTGTGTCATTAACGGGAGAAATTCCGAAGCCTGATGGCGGACTTTAAAGACCATTTTATTATCGGGCTTAGGGAGGTTTTCAAAAGGCGTGTCTTTTGTTGGTATAAGTGGAATGCAATTGATAATATCGGCTCCCAGCTCAGCACAAAATTTGGAGACTTCAGGCAGATGTTCATCATTTACGCCAGGAATGAGCACCGAGTTTATTTTAACCGTGATGCCGTGTGCCTTCAGCTCCGGAATACATTTTAATTGTTGCGCCAGCAATACCCGTGCAGCCTCACGGCCGCGGTAAACGTGTTTGTTGAACCGCACCCATTTGTAAACACCTGCTGTTATATCCGGATCTACGGCATTAATGGTCAGTGTGACATGCGACACCCCGATGGCTGCAATACGCGGGATGTAGGGAAACAGGTTTAAGCCGTTGGTCGACAGACAGAATATTTTTTCGGGGTAGGCAGCTTTAATCAGGCGCATGGTTTCAATGGTTTCTTCCGGGTTGGCAAAGGGATCGCCGGGGCCTGCAATACCTACCACCGAGAGGTTGTCCAGTTTATCGTTAAGAGCTCTGAAATATTCAAAAGCCTGAAATGGCTCCAACACTGTTGATGTAACGCCGGGCCGGCTTTCGTTGACGCAGTCGTATTTGCGGTTACAATAGTTGCATTGAATATTACATTGAGGTGCTACAGGTAAATGAACTCTTGCATGTGTATGTTTGGCTTTTTCGTCGAAGCACGGATGGGCGGCTTTGTTTGTCTCGGTTGTATTCATAGGTCGGTTTTTTTTCGGTGTGATTGTTAACTGGATTATTTGAAATCAATGTGCGCGCCGATATTTTATCTTTTTCGTGTATCCCCCTTTTAGAGGCTTGTTGGTTATATCGTATCAGCAATAAAATTCAGGTGCTTGATAAGAAATGTTCAAATTCAAGGCTTACGAAGTCCGAAAAATGTGAGTTTACTCCCGTAAATGACCATTTTAAGGACAAGCATAACGCCGAAGTTGTTTTTTTTTGCAAGCACTATATATATTTATAGCCTACCGGGCTGTTTTCCTGTTTGTATTCGATAAGGGCATTTACGATACGGTCGAATAATTCCTGTGTGCCACGGTATCCTATATGGTGTATCCGTGAAGCCCCTAAACGGTCGTGTATGGGAAAACCCAGTCGTACCAAAGGAATTTTAAATTCCCGGCTGATGTAATATCCCTTACTGTTTCCAATTAAAATATCGGCCTTTAAATCTTTCATAAGCTCCCTTATCGTGGCAAAGTCGGAACTGTCTGCAACAATCGGTTCATCCGCTTCATTAAGATAGGGAGCCAGAGCTTTTTTTATGGTACCACCGGTGGCGCCTGAGGCTACCAATACCGGTTTCATTCCAATTTCCAGCAAAAATATTGTCAATGCTATTACTAAGTCTTCTTCGCCATACAGTACAACTCTTTTCCCAAATAAATATTTATGAGCGTCCACATAAGCATCAATAAGTCGTCCTCGTTCTGCCTGATATTTGGCAGGTGTTTCGTTACCTGATAACTGCGCCAACGTTTGAAAAAAACGGTCGGTTGCCTCAATGCCAATGGGTAAAGTCAATGCTTTGCGCGGCACATCACAGTTGGTTTCAAGCCATTCGCCGGCACTATTAACCTGGTGTATTGATTTTTTTCGGCTGTTGCCTTTATTAAATACCGTCCCAAATTCAATCGTAGCCCGTGCATTTCCGGTCATCTGAAGTCTTTTGACCGGGGTGCCTCCCGAAGGAATCAGTTCATATTCGTTGGTGTGTACATTATCAAGCGTTTGAGAGTAATCCGGGAAGATGGTGGCATCAATATTCATATCGGTCACAATTTCTTTCAAATGCCGGATGTCGGCAGGCGAAACGAATCCCGGAAACAAATTGATATGGTCTTGACAATCATTTTTTTGAGCATAATGTGCCACGGTTGAAATGCAGGCCTCCTGAAAACCGTTGATATGAGTTCCGCAGTAACTTGGCGTTGAGGCATTAATAAATTCAGGCGTGCTGGCGTCGCTATATTGTTCTGTGTAATCGCGAATGAGGCCCGGAACATCTTCCCCGATGGTTTCACTCAGGCAGGTTGTTGCAATCCCTATTACTTTGGGGTGATACTGTTGAATGATATTTTCTATTCCCGTGAAAAAATTGGCCCCACCACCAAATACCGCACTTTCTTCACTAAAGTTAGTTGAAGCGATATCCACCGGTTCTTTGTAATGACTAATCATATACCTGCGGATATAAGTGCTGCACCCTTGCGAACCATGGATAAGTGGCACGCAGCCTTCAATGCCTTTAAATACCAGTGAGGCACCCAGTGGCGCGCATAATTTGCAGGCATTACGTGTGCTGCTGGTTTTTAATCTGTTGTCGGCGATTAATGAAACGGTTGGTGTATTATTAGTGTCAAACATAATGTCTTGTTTTTATGGATAAAAAAGGTAGATAACAGGATGGGGAAATACCCGCATCCTGTTAATCCTGAATATTAATCTACCCTTTGTTTGAAGCATTGGTGAATTTCCATACGGGACTCATAACCGTGGCGTATATTTCCCGGGCAAAATTCATCATCCCTACATATCCGGCCAGGGCTTCCTTTCGTTCGTGGTTATGATCACAAAATCCAATGCCTATTTTATGTGCAATGGGACGTTCTTTTACGCCTCCTATAAAAACATCAGCTTTCTTTTCTTTTACAAAGTGCGAGAGTTCAACCGGGTTGGAGTCGTCTACAATAATGGTATCTTCGTCGCTCAGTTTTTTCAGTATTTCGTAATCGTCGGCATTGCCTGTCTGCGAACCGACAATAACCGTTTTAACGCCAATCAACCGTAGCGCTTTTATGAGCGATATTGCTTTGAATGCTCCTCCGACATATATCGCGGCTTTTTTACCTTGTAATTTTTTCTTATACCACTGAAGGTCTGGTAATAAACGACTCACTTCTTCACTTACAATGGCGCGTGCCTTGTCCATTAGTTCTTCGCTTTTAAAGAATTTGGCAACTTCATAAAGCGCATCCGACATATCTTCTATGCCGAAATAAGATACATGCATGAAAGGTGTGCCATATTTTTCTTTCATCATGCGGGCCAGATGAATCATGGAGCCTGAACATTGCACGACGTTGAGAGCGGCATTGTGGGCATTACGAATGGCATCTACCCGTCCGTCGCCTGTGATGGTGGCATTAACATGAATGCCCATACGTTTGTAATAATCCATTAATATCCATAGTTCGCCTGCCAGATTGAAGTCGCCAAGTATGTTAATGCTGTATTTGGGAACAGGGAGGTCTAGTGTTCCTACCAGCTTAAATAAGGCTTCGCAGGCCACTTTATAACCATCTTTTTTGGAGCCCTGAAATCCGGGTGCCTGAACCGGTAAAATGGGAATATGTTTTTCACGTTCTACCTGCCGGCAGATTCGTTCTACATCATCACCTATAATGCCCACAATACAGGTTGAGTAGACAAAGGCGGCCCGCGGTTGGTAATGGTTTATCAGTTCAATCAGGTTGTCATATAATTTGGTTTCACCGCCAAAAATTACCTCTTTCTCCGAAAGGTCGGTGGAAAAACTCATGCGGTGTAGTTCGGGTCCTGATGACAAAGCCCCTCGTATGTCCCAGGTGTAGGCTGCACAGCCAATGGGCCCATGAATCAGGTGCAGGGCATCGGCGATGGGATAAAGTACAACTCTTGATCCGCAGAAAACGCAGGCCCTTTGACTCACACTGCCGGCCAGACTTGGTTTATTGCAGACAATGGTACCGGTGTCGTTTCCGGCCCGGCCAATCTGTTTCTTTCGTTCGGTGAGAATATAATCGGCCATAGCGAATTGTTTTGGTTATACTTAAGTTCTCTATGGTATAGATAAAAACTGTGCCACCCTTTATTGTTCTTACTAATAAATATATAACACTGTTTGTTAAGGTGTTAAATCAGGGTTCGGAAGTCCTGTTTGAGATCAATATGACCTGAATGTGGAATTGAAGAAAAAATATTACATTTTGGTAACGAATTGATGGTAGCAGCTGTTAAGTGGTCGAGTAAAAGCCGGTATTCAAATATTGAAGTATTAAAAATTCCGGGCAGTGGGTTATTAATTTTGTTTTGTGTCTTTTTCCTGAGCGGCACAATATTTATTTGGCAGTACGATCCGCGATTTTTGTTATGCCGGCTAAACAGCAGCAATGCTATCATTTGGAAGTGTTCAATGCCCGGAACAGATGACCCCTCATCAATCCAAACCGGGTAAAACGACTCTAACGTCTGTTCGAAAAATGTGAGTTTCCTTGTGTAAATGATTGTTTTGAGAGCAAGCATGACGTCGAACTTTATAAACAGGTTCTAACTATAAGAAAGATATTAATATGTATTTTTGTCACCTGCCGGCAAAGGGGGGATTATCTTCACATGAAATCGGGCTGATTTTTAGTAATACATAAATAATTAAGGGGGGGGGGATGAAGCAAGCGAAATTGTTTTTGTTTTTATTATGGCTTGTAATGGGATATGGTTGTATCAATAAAAGCACTAATGAAACGGATTTAAATATCGACAAGATTTTTACTGAGGCAAAAATTAATGCCAGAAGCCTGCAAAAACCCCCATCTTACTACATTGATAAAGCAGAGGCATATTCACGACTACCTGCTTCAAACGAAAGTAAAGCTAAAATTGAGTATGTAAAGGCAGTTGATTATCGAAAAAAAAAGCAGATTGATAGTTCTTTGACTTGTTTTGAGAATGGGTTTTCCTATTTAAAAAAGGATACACCCCTGAAATTCTTTTTTTGTATTAATGCAGCCCGCGATGCAGCAGAACTGAATCATGTGGGTGCTTTTAATAAATATCTGGCAGAAGCCAACAAACTATCCAAAAAATTAAAAGATCCATCATTTGAGGCTGGCTGTTTTGGCGCTCAGGGGTTATTTTTAATGTTTCAGGAAAAGTATAAAGAAGGACAATATTATATACTAAAAGCCGATAGTATTTTAGAAATCAATGGCATTAAAGAGGATCGTGATTCGTATCTATATATGTTAGCTGCAGCAAATCGTCGTATGGGCTTTATTTCTGAAGCTTACAAATATTATGTTAAAAGTATGAATATTTGTAACGAGACCGGCAACAGTTACTGTTTGCTTAAAATATACCTGAATATTAGCAGGATATACCGGGATGAGAGAAGATACGAAAAGGCTCTGCAATGGCAGGTTAAACATCTGCAACTAACTCAAAATATTTACGCGCCAGTTAAGCGTCGCGAAAGTTATGAAGGGATGGGTATTATTTATACCGAGATGAAAGATTGGGCCAATGCTGAGGTTTATTTTAATAAGTCAATTGAATATGCTAAAGAATTAAATAATAACGAGTCGTTATCAGTTGCCTTTACTAATTATGCCAATTTTTGCCGGTTAAAAGGCGATTACGAAACCGCCATTAGTTATTATCATAAGGCGTACGAATATAAATTAAAGGGTAATGCAAACAGTTTATCATTAGTTAGGTGTGTTAATTCATTGGGCAAGGCATATATGTATAACGGAAATTTCGTTATGGCGAAAAAATATTTGAATATTGCTCTTGAACTTTCTGATTCTTTGAAGTCGCTGCAATGGGAATCAATTATAAATAAAAGTTTCTTCGAATTGTATAAGAAAGACCGCAATTATCCGGCGGCCATAAAATATGTTACAAATTATCTGACGCTTAAGAACGAAGTCGATAAACGAAAAGCATCAGATAAACTGCAAAAGTTAATGGTTGATTATGAAATGCGGGAGAAAGATTATACCATAACATTACAGAAACAGGAGATTAAAAATAAAAGTTATATTATTGCAGGTGTCACTGTAGCATTGGGACTGATAGTAACCATCATTATTTTAATCATCTTAAATAAAAGAATTAGAGAAACAGCAATACAAAGCATTTACAAACAAAATCTGGAAGCACAACAACGTCAAAAGCTGATAGATAATTTATTAAAAGAACAGACCATTCTACCTGTAAATCTGCCTGAGAATCAACTTATGACCAACCTCCTCAGGCTTCTGGATAATGAACAAATTTTCAGGAATCCGGATTTATCTCTTGAAGGCATAGCTACCCAGCTTAATACAAACACTACATATGTGTCCCAATTGATTAATAAACAATTTGGTTGTAACTTTAATGTTCTGATAAACAGATATAGAATTGATTTTTGTAAGAATCGGATCAGCGAAACCAAACGGCATAATTTATTGATGAAACAAGTCGCTTTTGATGCGGGTTTTTCATCCCGGTCGACTTTTTATAGCGCATTTAAAAATGAAGTAGGTATTACGCCAACTCAATTCAAAAAAGTTTGTGATTTGGAAAATAAATAAACCTAATAATTTTTTGTCACGAAATTTTGACAAATGGGACAAATAGGTAGAAACGCACGACCGTGCGTTTCTACCTGTTTATTATATCTGGAATTCAACTTTTTCTTCAGCACAGGTGCGATCGCGGTGGTCGAGCATGGCACTCAGCATTTGAGTGAGCAGATTGGCAGCACCGTTGTAGCCTGTTTTAGGCATGTAGTTATGTCCGGGACGGTCGGCTATGGGAAATCCCATGCGTACAAACGGCGTGTCTTCGTCGCGGGCAATGTATTTGCCATAGGTATTGCCTATTAACAAGTCCACCCCTTGTTGTTTAATCCATTGATGCATTTGGAACATGTCGGCCCGTTCGCCACTTTTGAATTTAGCTTCCGGAATATCTTTCAGAATGGCTTTCATGCGTTCGTCAAAGATTTTGCCGGGGGTTCCTGTTACCACATAAACCGGTTTCATATCCAGCGACACGAGGAATTCGCACAAGGGAATCAAGGTATCGGGGTCGCCCCATAGTGCCACCCGTTTGCCATAAAGCAATTTGTCACTGTCGGCAATCAAATCTACTAATCGGCCGCGTTCATGTGTTATGGCATCTGGAACCGGGATGTTGGCATGGCGACTTAGTGACATCATGAAGCGGTCGGTGGCTTTTAGCCCGATGGGAATGTCTACCATTTCGTATTTTACCTTGCATTTGTTTTCAAGTGCGATGCAGGCGCCTTCAGTGCAGTATGGCCCCATGCCGATGGTAAATTTGCTGTCGCCGGTGGCCGTTAATTCTTCCTGCGTTGTTCCGCCCGTCGGGTACATGTGAAATTTGCCATCCATTGGAGCATCCAAAACATCACTCATATCCGGAAACATTATGGTTCGGGCTTCAAGCATTTTTGTCAGACGTTTTATTTCCCGCATATCCGAAGGTTCCATCCAGCCTGCCACCAGATTTATCACATTTTTTTTCCTGGGCGTGGCAGTGGAGAAAAATTTCACAAAGGCCGTTACCTGGTTGGAATAACCTGTAACATGTGTGCCTACGTAGCTTGGCGTATTGCAATAGATAACTTTCTTACCCTCGGGAATAATATCGTCATCAATTGCTTTGTTCAGGATTTGTGTCATATCATCACCTATGGTTTCTGAAAGACACGTGGTATGAGCCGCAATTATTTCGGGGTTGTACACCGAAAATATTGTGTTAATGGCTTGTAGCAAGTTGGCTGAGCCGCCAAATACGGAGGCGCCCTCGGTAAATGAGCTGGTAGCAGCCATTACGGGCTCTTTAAAATGACGGGTTAAAGCGCTGCGGTGATAGGCGCAACAGCCTTGTGACCCGTGACTGTGTGGCAAACAACCATGTATCCCTAATGCGGCGTACATGGCGCCTACCGGCTGACAGGTCTTGGCTGGATTGATCGTTAGTGCCTTTCTGTCTATTTCTTTTGCAGTGGTGTGTCGTAATAACATAATCAATGGTTTTAAAAAGATTAAAGTAGCGGATTTGCCATGTCCTGTTTTGTGTTGTTTTGTCTGCGAGAAAATCCCTTTTTTTTATTTTTTGATATAAATGCATCAACAACAGGGTTTTCATGTGAGACATTGTGCTGTGGAAGTTTATTTTTATAGAAACTATTTTCTCCGCAGTCACAACGCTTAACAGGCATAAACAGCTTCTACCATTTCTTCCGACTCCCAGGGTGCTTTTATCTCTTTCCAAATGGAAGTGGTGAGCATCTTGGCGATGTCTTGATAAAAGTTGATGGCACCTTCGAAGGCGGCATAAGGTCCTTCTGTATCGTAGTTGTGAAGCTGTTTGAGCGGGACACCCATTTTTTGTACTACATATTTTTCTTTAATACCGGCACAGAAAATGTCAGGATGATACAATTCTATAAGTTTATCCATCTCATGGTGACTCAGGTCGTCGATAACCAATCCGCCGGGTTTCATGTCGGCCATCAAACCATTGTACCCATTGTAATCGAGATCAACGGCTTTTTCCAGTTCCTCGATTTTTTCTTTGGTAATACGTTCTTTGTACCGTTTTTCATCTTTCGTTACCTTAATCTCTTCAATGTTACGGGTATCCGCATCCACCCGAATGGTGGGTATAACACGTCGTCCCTCATAGTCGTCGCGGTGTCCGAATTCGTAACCGGCTGCCAGTGTTTTTATGCCCAGTTCTTCAAATAGTTCCTGATAGTGGTGGGCCCGTGAACCGCCTACAAAGAGCATCGCCGTTTTACCATTGGTTAAGGGGAATACTTCCGGCAAGGCTGCATCTACTTTGGCCATCTCTTCTGCAATGACCGATTCAACCTGTTCGATGAGCTCTTTGTCTTCGAAATAGGCAGCTACCTTGCGTAATGTTTTGGCCGTTGCTTGTGCGCCGATCAGGTTTACTTTTATCCATGGTATCCCGAATGAGGTCTCTAACATTTCGGCAACATAATTGATGGAACGGTGGCACATTACCATTGACAGATCGGCCGTATGTGCCTGCTCAAATTGTGTAACCGTTGAGTTACCCGAGAATGTGGCAACTAATTCAATGCCGCATCTTTTAAACAAGTCTTCAATAATAAAGGCATCTCCACCAATGTTGTATTCGCCCAACAGGTTGACTCTGTATTTACAGGTGCTGGTAACATTGTCGTCACGGCCAATCAGGTGTTTGTAAAGCTGGTTGTTGGCGATGTGGTGACCGGCCGATTGTGATACGCCGCGGTAACCTTCGCACGAAAAACCGAAAATGTTTGGTTTGTTATCGTACTCTTCAACCATGTGGCGGGCTACACGGTGAACGTCGTCTCCAATCAATCCAACAGGGCAGGTTGAGAATATTCCTATGGCTTTAGGGTTAAATAATTCCATGGCCTCTCTGATGGCTTGTTTCAGTTTTTCTTCACCACCAAATACGATGTTTGAATCCTGTAAGTCGGTGGAGAAGCAGTAGGTCATATAGTTAGCGTCGCTGTCGGTGGCCGGTTTGGTTTGGTTACGCCGTGTCAGCCATGAGTAGAAACCGCAACCTATAGGTCCGTGTGTCAGGTTCAGTATGTCTCGTGTGGGGCCTAAAACAACGCCTTTGCAGCCGGCATAGGTACAGCCTCTTTGTGTTATAATACCCGGAACCGTGCGCACATTTGCCTGTATCTCCGGTATGGTTTCCGGATTGCTACCCACGATGGCTTTGGCTCTTTTTCGGGCTACTTTTTGGGGATAGGCTTCCGTTACCGCATCCCTGAATTTTTCGGGGTCAATTTTTATATCTTTTCCCATAATTTAGTCCTCCTCTATTTTTTTAGTCTAATGTGGTATCGCCTGATGCGCCGGTGCGTACGCCAAAGGAATCAATCGTGTCGGTCACAAATATTTTTCCGTCACCTGATTTATTGGTCTGATTGGCCTTTATAATCGTCTCTACTGCGATTTCTTTTTTATCGTCAGTAACAACCAGACTTATTAGTCTTTTTGATTTGAATCGTGGCGTTTCGGGTATTAACTCATGTAGTTGAGGGCTTACGTCCACCGCTTTTTCCAGATCTCCGTTTCCTTGGCCCCGCCCTAAGACAGCCATGGCAGTGAACGATGGTAGTCCGGCTTCTGATAGCGCAGCTTTCGTTTCCTGCATTTTTGCGATGCGTATTACGGCTAATATTAGTTTCATATGTCTGTTTTTTTAATGATGAGATGTCTGAATACCTGAATTAATAATGTATTAAGCCGGATTCAAATTCTTCCATAGCGTTTAAAGACTTTCGACCGAATGAGTGAATGGTGAAATGATGGTGCGGGAGGTAGGTTTAACCCGGTCAAAATTTTACCATTCAGAATGAACTCATTCAAAGTCTGTCTATGCTTCTTTTCGGCCTGACGAAATGGTGTACACTTCTTCTACCGGAGTTACAAAGACTTTGCCGTCGCCAAATTGACCTTCTTCTCCTGATCGGGCTGAGGTGAGGATCGTTTCTATGACAAAATCCTTGTCTTTATCGGGGATCACCAACATCAGCATCTCTTTGGGTAATTCATCATAAGTTACCGAACCGACTTTCAGCCCTCGCTGTTTGCCTCGTCCAAAAACCGGCATTTTTGTTACGGCCGGAAATCCGGCATCAAATAATGCTTTTAATACGACGGGTGATTTTTCCGGGCGTATAATTGCTCTTAACAAATACATAGTACAGAGTTTTAGTTGTGTTGAAATGAGTAATTAGTAAAGCTCTGGCATTAATTCATCACACCAAAGTCAATCAGTAGTTTTTCCAAATCATCCATTGCCAGTGGCGTCGGAATTACGAAATTGGTATTGTCGTTTATCTTTGTTGCTAACGACCGGTATTCATCGGCCTGATTGTGTTCGGGCGCATGGTCAATTACTGTTTTTCGGTTGATTTCGGCATGTTGTACCATATTATCACGTGGTACAAAATGAATCATTTGTGTTCCCAGTCGTTTGGCAAATTCCTGTATCAAACTGTCTTCGTTGTCAACCTTACGTGAGTTACATATTAAGCCACCCAGGCGAACGGTTCCGGCTTTACCGAATTTGGCGATGGATTTGCAAATGTTGTTGGCGGCATACATTGCCATCATTTCGCCTGAGCAAACAATGTACACTTCTTCGGCTTTCCCGTCGCGTATTGGCATTGCAAAACCGCCGCAAACAACGTCACCCAGTACATCGTAAAACACGTAGTCCAATTCTTTGTCGGCATCGTAGGCGCCCAATTGTTCCAGTAAATTGATGGAGGTAATAATGCCTCGTCCGGCACAACCTACACCCGGTTCAGGACCGCCTGACTCGACGCAACTGGTTGTTCCGAATCCTTCTTTCATGACGTCGTCCAGATCAATGTCTTCGCCTTCTTCGCGAAGTGTGTCCAATACTGTTTTTTGGGCCAATCCGTGTAACAGCAATCGCGTTGAGTCGGCTTTGGGGTCACAACCTACTACCATTACTTTTTTCCCCATTTCGGCTAAGCCGGCTACTGTGTTTTGGGTTGTGGTACTTTTACCGATTCCACCTTTCCCGTAAATTGCAATTTTTCTCATATCTATTAGGTTTAAATAATTTGTGTTCGTTTATTGTTTTTTGAGGCTGTTTTTTCGCCTGTTGTTTTACCCTATTGAAATTAGTGTGCCGAATAAAAGGAATGTTGTTGTGAGGATCTTTTGTTTATTGTAACTAACTGTTTGTTAGTGATTTGTTTTTGCTGCCAGATGTTGTTTTAATTTGATTTAAATAAGTTGAATCAAATTTTAATACCTGTTAGTATGTAAATGAACCGAAAATTACATTTAGGTGGTTTTTGGCGGAACGTATATTTGTTGTGACTTTTTTTATTCAATCATAATGAAAATAAGAGGCGC
Source organism: Geofilum sp. OHC36d9 (assembly GCF_052400685.1). Taxonomy (NCBI): domain Bacteria; kingdom Pseudomonadati; phylum Bacteroidota; class Bacteroidia; order Marinilabiliales; family Marinilabiliaceae; genus Geofilum; species Geofilum sp. OHC36d9. Next base: position 179,469 of record NZ_JBQTGJ010000004.1, on the reverse strand, counting down.
GTTTTTGATTGTTAAATGGCTGTAGTATAGGTTGCTGTGTGTTTTTGAAAAAGAAAATTTCAAATAGAAAAAAAGCTGGCCTGAAATATGATTTAGGTAGGGTATTGTTAATTAAAAACAATCATTATGGAAACAATTGGAATGGAAGATGTTTATGTTGAGGAGGCACGGAAGCACCTGGCTTATGCAAATGGTTATTTCGGGGCATTGGAAAAAAGCCTGAATGGCACACGGTTTAATAACGATTTGAAATACAACCTGGCATTAATGGCACTAGAAAAATATTTTACAGCACTGATGGCTTGCTATGAGGAGTTGCCTTCTAATCACGTCCCTATTGGTTTGTTTCGGGAGGCTTCACAACTGGAAGCGGAATTGACTGACAGCATGAAGCAGACTTGCGTTTTGGTTGGTAAATTTGAGGGCATCTGTTCTTTGGAAGATTTTGGCTATCGCACGCCGGCGCATAGCGATTTGGAGGAAATGACAAAAGGGATGAGAGTTATTAAGCAGCTTGTGGAACGGCGATGTGCTGATTTAAAATAATTATTATGTTGGTTGTGTTATTTAAGTGGCCGGAGTGTTGTTATTCTCCGGCCATAAATTTTAATTTGAAGGTTTCATTTTCTCCTTCCGACTCAAGCAGTTCAAAGGTTCCGGCATAGTTTATTTCTAATTTGTTTAACCTTGCCGTGGTGCTTAGGTTGGTTCGTATTTGCTGTTTTACAGGTTCGTAGCATTCAGTGTTAAACCAACAATAAAAAATGTCCGGGTTGGTTTCGTGATACTGAATTATAAACACGGCATCTTCCGAAAATACCAGATCGTCATAGGCGTATGCTACGTCAAGAGCTGCGGCATCTTTTATAATAAATTTTACCTTGTCGAGGTCGCGAAATATTATGGTATGGTTTGAATCTTTCATTTTTCGTTTTTAATTAATGTCAGCAAGAAAACTCAAGTGCTTGATAAGAAATGTTCCATTTTAAGGCTTGCGCAGCTCGAAAAATGTGAGTTTACTCCCGTAAATGACCATTTTGAGAGCAAGCGTAACGCAGAAGTTGGACTTTATGGACAGATTCTATTTAAACATCATGAACCATCGTTTTATCTCTTCAATGTAACCGGCCTGTTCATACGATTGACATTTTACAAGCAATGAATTCAGTACATCGTTAAATTCGTCTTCGGAAAAGCCAAGCTGTTTATCGTCCAGTATTTTAAGTAGTTCCTTTTGCGAGCGACAACTGTTGCATAGCTTTCTTAATTCGGTGTCGTTTTCGAATTGCCTGATAAATGTGGTGGCATTGGCTATAGACATGACGTTTGTTTTTAACGATTAGTTTTGGCAGAACTCCGATGATAAACATGACGTGCATGTATGCGAGCATGAATTTTCCTCTGTCAATGCTTCTTCCAGCTGATAAATAGGAAGACATTTCATCTTTAAAAGTTCCAGATTGGTTATTAAATCATCCCCGACTGATTTATAGACTGTAAATCCGTTATTGGTCAGGATTTTTAAAGCAAGAGGAAATACCTTATTTATGATGATGTCTGTAATATTTGCCGATTTCAGATCTGCAAGCATATCTGGAAAAGATGAGGTGTTATTTTTTGATTCGTACCAGGTTAACTGGTTGTCGTCAGAGTTAAAAATACAAACGGTACCCGATTCATTTACCCCACTGGCAATTTTGTACCGTTTCTTAATACTGTCGGTTACTGGAATGAAAATTTTCATGGCAAAATAGTTTTAATGGTTTAGGTGAACTTTTATTTCAAATAGTTTGCCATTTGTTGTAATTGATTTGTTTGTAGTTGTTTATTGTTTATGTGCTGTAGGTTGTTACTACCAAAATGAAATAATTGAATAATCTTGGCTTCAACCATTGTTAATTAGATTATGCAAGAAAGTTCAACTGTTTGTAAATGATTGTTTTTGTGGTAGGTCTAACGAAGCTGTCGACTTTACAGAAAAGCCCTAATCAAGCGGTAGCTGCCAGAATTTCATGGGCGGATTGCACTCGCCAAATCCAATACCCCGGTACAGAGCCATGGCGGCTTCATTGTCTGCTCGCACTTCAAGGTTTACTTTGCAGCACTGAGCTTCTTTGGCCATGGTGATTATGCCGGATAATAGTTTGCGTGCCAGTCCTTTTCGACGGTAATGCTGTGAGATGATCAGGTCGTGAACATTTATAAATGGGGCTGCTTTAAATGTTGAAAAATTTTTAAAGCAAGTGGCCGCACCTGTTATTTTATTATCATATTTTAGGAGCAATACCCATGCTGTTGGGTGAATGCTCAGTTCGTGGATTAATGTTTCTTTTTGAATTTGGGTAAGTTTTGTCGTATCGCCCATGGGGTGTGCCATATATTCATTCAGCAGATCAATAAAAGCGGTTGTGTGATCAGGGTTCTTAAAGTTGCATTTAATAATTTCAACAGACTGATTTGGCATATTTCTATTTGTTTTTAAAGCGTTTGGGATCTATTTCATATTTTTTTATTCTAATGCCCATCATTCTCTCAGTGATGCCTAGTATTTCAGACGCTTTTGACATGTTTCCTTTGGTTGAAACCAGCGAATCAATAATGAGTTGTTTTTCGTGCTTCCCTAAAATTAAATCCAGACTGCCACTCTCGGAGGTGCGGCTCGAAACCGCCGTCTGAAGAGTGGGAGGGAGGTTATGTGCTCTGATAACACCATCGGAGCAAAGGATGCACGCCCTTTCCATGCAGTTTTCAAGTTCTCTGATATTTCCGGGCCAGTGATAGACCATTAACATATCGATGGCCATCGTTGTAATCCTTTTAATATTTTTGTTATGCCGTTTGTTAAATTTTTCAATAAAATGATTTGCCAACATCGGGATGTCATTGATGCGTTCCCGCAGAGCCGGCACATAAACGGGAAAAACATTGATCCGGTAATAGAGATCTTCCCTGAATCCCCCATTGGCAATAAGCTTTTCAAGATCCCGGTTGGTGGCACAAATAACTCGAACATCTACTTTGATCGATTTTGTACCTCCAACTCTTTCTATTTCTCTTTGCTGAAGTACACGTAACAATTTTACCTGGGTTGATAACGGAATTTCTCCAAATTCATCCAGGAAGATGGTGCCGCTATGTGCTGCTTCGAATCGGCCAATACGGGTTCCAATGGCACCGGTGAAGGCGCCTTTTTCATGGCCAAACAGTTCGCTTTCGATGAGATTTTCGGGTAAGGCGGCACAATTTACTTTTATGAAGGGCTGTTCCTTACGAAGGCTGTTGTAATGAATGGCATCAGCAATAAGCTCCTTCCCAACCCCGCTTTCGCCTCGTATTAAAACGGTGGCATCGGTATTGGCGACACTTCCAATCAGCGAAAAAACATCGTGCATTTTTCCGCTGTTGCCAACAATGAAGTTAGCCTGTATATGTCCATTAAGTTCGCCTCGCAATATTTGGTTTTCCTGACGCAACTGTTCAAGTTCTTCCGCATACTCCTGACGTCGTCGTACGGCCCGGCCTATCATTGAGCCAACAATGCGCAGAAGTCTTACATCTTCGTCGAATAAACGTTTTTTACTATATACTTTATGAAAGCTGAGTGAACCAATAATATGATTTTTGTATCGTATCGGAACACATATAAAAGAAACGTCTTCACCATTTACCGTTAAAGGGGAATGGGTAAGATTCAGGAAGAGGTTGGAATCGGCTATTTTGGGAATCAAAACAGATTCTCCACTTTGAATGACGGAGCCGATAACCCCTTGACCTGGGTTATATTTTATTTGTTCTTTTTCTTCGTCGTTGATTTGGTATGCGCCTTCAATGAAAATCTGTTCGTTTTCACGATTTAGAATTGCCAGTATAATGCGTTCGGCATTAAGGTGATCTCCCAACTGTGCGATAACATGATTCAGGTCTATATCCTTGTCTCCAAGCAGATCACTGAATTCCAGTAATAGGTTGAGCCCTTTCATTCCGTAGCAATCATTTCCCAAAGAGCAATCATTTTCCAAAGAATTATAATAATCTTGCATAAAGAGAAGTTTAGGTTTTGCTGGTTATGTAAATAGGGGTGTGTCACAAATTTATGTATTTTTGCTATTTGCACCTTGTTTTGAGGGGGCGTATTTTAAAAATGATATGTTTTTTGAAGATTGTTGTGTTTTTTATAGGTGTGTTATGTTTTATTTACAAATGGATTGATGGGTGTTTACACTGCAAATATTTTATTGAAAACACCGGGGCGGTTTTAATACTGTTTGAAGAATATAAAAACAAATATTGGTGTCCGGTAAAAATTTAGAGAAATGATTAGAACCCAGCTTCAATGTGCGAGCCAGAGATTTTAGGAGATATTGGGGTTGCTTTCCGCCTCAAGGAATTTCCGTTAAGAAAATCAATTTTATTGGCGTAAAGAAATCCGGGCTGTCTGAGCGAAGCGAGTTCCCGGATTTTAGACAATGAAATTGATTTTTAGGAAATTACTTGCAGCGGCGGCATTTTAATAAATTGAATTTTGCTACGCTCGGCATTGTTGCAAACAAGTTTGCACACTGCGCTCACTAAACGCAAAATTTAATGTGATTGAATTTTGCTACGTTCGGCATTGTCGCAAATAAATTTGCACACTGCACTCACTAAACGCAAAATTTAATATTATTGAATTTTGCTACGTTCGGCATTGTTGCAAACAAGTTTGCACACTGCGCTCACTAAACGCAAAATTTTGCTGTAGTGGAGCGAAGCGGATCACGAATACCGTTGAAATAAAAACTTCAATGAGTAAAAAAAGTAAAAGCCCGTGCGGCTTGAGCACTTAAATGGAAAATATATTTTTTACCGGACAATAGTGAAAAACAAATATTAATATTCTTTATTTTTCCGAATTCTGAGATTTGTTTTTTCTGTTGCTTATTTCCATTTTGTTAAAGATGATTCGATCTGTTTGACAACGATAATCGTTTATCTTAATTCTTTTCTATATAAGGCTGGTGGCAGGCCGGTTTGTGATTTAAACTCCCGGGAAAAGTGATACCTGTTGGCAAATCCTGATTGAGATGCAACTTCGTCTATGGTCAGTGCGGAGTGATGCAATAATACGCAGGCTTTATCAATGCGTTTTTGCCTCACATATCGCTGTGGCGAGATCCCTACTTCATTTTTAAAGAGACGGGTGAATGCGTTGGTCGATAACTTTGCGGTTTCAGCAAGAGTCTCATTTAAAATTTTGTCATACAAATGGTTGTCAATAAAGCTCAAAATTTCGAGAATCCGATGATCTTTTGATATGGTATTCCAGTTCGATTCGGGAATGTTGGATAGTAAATGACTGATAAGCGATTGGATTGTTAAAGCTGAAAAGAAATTAAACCGGGTCGCGTTTTTATGTAAATGATCAATAATGATATTGAGTTTTTGATCGATCTGTGAATTAATATCAAAGATGAAGATTCCGGGTGCTATATTGTCGTAGGGCATTCCGATATTAAAATGGATGAATAAATGCATGATGCACCCTTGTGAAACCAGTTGTGATTCGTTGATTGTTTCGTCAGCGCGGTTGCCTTCCAATTCATAACCTTTATTGGGAATGTTTGTGTAATAAAGTCTGGTTGCAAAAGCGGTGTTTGGCGCAATGAGCATTATTTTGTCTTTCGTTAGGGGGTATTCTGTTCCGTTATAGGATATATGCGCACCGTCCTGTTTATTCCAGTACATTCTCCAATAGGGAAACGATAATTGTCTGAATTCCCATTTTCGAAGCCACCAGTATCGGCAACATAACAATTGTAGTTTATAACTCGGGAAAAGTTGTAATATATTGGAGGGATCTCCTTTGTCGGGGACTTTAAAAATGATGCTCATTAGAGACGGATGTTTAAATTAGATACAAAAATACCAATTTTTAACATTTATGGAGTGTTCTATTGGTACTACTTTTATATCAGTTATAAAAGAAGTTAATTTAATCTTAAACAGAGCAAAAATGGCAAATAGATTAATTGGCGATTTACCTAAAATAGGTATTCGTCCGGTAATTGATGGCCGTGAGCAAGGCGTTCGTGAATCATTGGAAGATCAGGTTATGGCTATGGCCCAATCGGCTGCGCGTCTTATTGAGGAAAACCTGAGATTCGCCAGTGGTGAGAAAGTAGAATGCGTAATTGCAGATACTTGCATTGGAGGGGTAGCCGAAGCGGCGATGTGCACCAATAAGTTCAGAAAAGAAAATGTCGGGGTTTCTCTTACTGTTACACCATGCTGGTGTTATGGTTCCGAAGTTATGGATACTGATCCGCTGGTGCCGAAAGCTGTTTGGGGATTTAACGGAACTGAACGACCGGGAGCCGTTTATCTGGCAGCCGCTTTGGCTGGTTATACGCAAAAAGGATTGCCTACATTTGGTATTTATGGACGCGATGTGCAAGACGTCGGTGATGAAACCATTCCGGATGATGTTCAGGAAAAAATCCTGCGATTTGCCAAGGCCGGATTGGCCTTGTCTCAAATGAAAGGTAAATCGTATTTGTCTATTGGTTACAGTTCCATGGGGATTGCCGGGTCAATGGTCGATTCCAATTTCTTTCAGGAGTATCTGGGCATTCGCACCGAATTTGTTGAATCAGTGGAGATACTCCGGAGAATTGATAAAGGCATTTTTGATCACGAAGAATTTGAGAAAGCACTGGCCTGGACCAAAGAGCATTGTAAAGAGGGCTTCGATTGTAATAAGCCGAAAAATAAAGCCGATGCCGCTCGTAAACAATATGAGTGGGAAATAGTGGTGAAGATGACTCTGATTTGTCGTGATATGATGATTGGAAATCCGAAGTTGGTGGACAGAGGATTTCGCGAAGAAGGCCTGGGCCGGAATGCTATTTTAGGTGGCTTTCAGGGGCAACGTCAATGGACCGACTATCAGCCTAATGCCGATTTTACCGAGGCCATGTTAAACTCTTCGTTTGATTGGAATGGCATTCGTGAAGCTTTTGTACTGGCTACCGAAAACGACAGTTTAAATGGGGTGGCCATGTTATTTGGACATTTGCTGTCAAACACCGCCCAAATTTTTTCTGACGTGAGAACTTACTGGAGCCCGGCGGCTGTTAAAAGAGTTACAGGTAAAGAACTGACCGGAAAAGCTAAAGGCGGGATTATTCACCTGATCAATTCCGGTTCTACCACTTTGGATGCAACAGCACAGCAGCGCGATGCCGATGAAAAACCGGCTATGAAACCTTTCTGGGAAATTACCGGGGAGGAAGTGAGCCGATGTCTGGAGAACACACAATGGCCTCAGGCTGATCGTGAATATTTTAGGGGTGGTGGCTTTTCTTCTCAATTTGTAACTAAAGGTGAAATGCCAGTGACCATGAGTCGTGTGAACATCGTAAAAGGTCTTGGTCCGGTTTTGCAGATCGCCGAAGGATGGACGGTTGAATTGCCCGATGATGTGCATGCCATTTTGGACCAGCGTACCAATCCTACCTGGCCTACGACCTGGTTTGTGCCCCGTATTAACGGGAAGGGGGCTTTTAAAGATGTTTACAGCGTCATGGCCAATTGGGGTGCGAATCATGGCGCCATTAGTTATGGTCATATTGGGGCCGACCTCATTACGTTGGCTTCTATGTTGAGAATCCCTGTTAACATGCATAATGTCGATGACGCAGAGATATTCAGACCAGGTGCATGGGCCTCTTTTGGTACCGATAAGGAAGGCGCTGATTTTAAGGCTTGTGCTACTTATGGCCCCCTTTATTAGTTTGTTATAAGGTTTCCTATAATATATACTTAAACGGATTGTCATTACTCCCTTATCAGGTGAATAATGACAATCTTAAAAGTAGCACTTTCTGAAAACGCCAGGGGCCGAAAAGTCAACTTCTTTTTTGAGGTTCTTATACGAAATGATTTGCTTTTTGGCAGTCGTATGGACTTTTTATGCCCCCACTTTTACTGGTGTTTATGATTTTTTACAAGTCGTTTCGTTTTTAGACTTGAAAAATGAAAGTTTACTGTCGTAAATGGCCATTTTGGAGTCGAAGTGAACGGAAAAATGGCTTTTTCTTGTAGATGTTATGTGCCTGTAATTATTTATATTGAGAAATTTACAATGATACAAAAAGATGTTGCAATTGTTTTTGATTGCGGCGCCACCAATGTTCGGGTGGTAGCAATGAGTAAAACGGGATGCATTCTTGCTGCTAAATCTTTTTCAAACGAAACCGACGACGATCCTGACTGGCCGGGAGGACGTATTTGGGAAATGGATAAGATGTGGCGTAAACTATGTCAGGCTGCACTGTCAGTAACTTCAGAAATTGACACCCTACGAATTGCCGGTGTTACAGTTTCCACGTTTGGTGTTGACGGGACTTTTGTTGACCGGGATGGGAATATGATTTATCCGGTTATTTCATGGCAATGCCCAAGGTTACAACCTGTGATGGATAAAATTGATAAATATATTTCCCGAAACGATTTATATCACATTAGCGGTGTTTATCCATATCCTTTTAACACAATCAACAAGTTGGTTTGGTTTAAGGAAAATAAACCGGACGTTATTGAAAAGGCACATCGGTTTTTATTCATTACCTCAATATTGATTAATAAATTGACCGGTGCCATTAAAAATGATAGTTCTATGGGAGGAACTTCGATGATGTTTGATTTAAATCACCGGAATTTTTCGACTACAATACACGACAAATTAGGGTTGCCAGTCAGTATCTGGGGACCTTTGGCTGATCCGGGTGATGAAGCCGGTGTAATTCACAAAAAGGCATCCCTGGAAACAGGAATACCTCAAGGTACGCCTGTCTATTTTGCCGGTCACGATACTCAGTTTGCTATTTTTGGCTCTGGTGCTGAGCTTAACCAACCGGTGCTTAGTTCTGGCACCTGGGAAATATTAATGGCGCGAACCAAGCAGTTTAGTTCCACCGAAACTGAATTAATCAACCAACTTACAACCGAAGCCGATGCCAGACCCGGATTGTTTAATATTGGTCAAAACTGGCTTGGGTCCGGCGTGTTGGAATGGTTTGCACGAAATTTTTACCCCGAATTGTCTTCCAATGAGTTATATGATACGATGATTGCCGACGCAGAAAAAATTGAACCCGGAATGCATGGCTTAAATATTGATCCACTTTTTTATAAAAAAGATGAGACGTCTGAAGCGGGTGTTATTAGTGGTCTCACAGTAAATACTTCCCGTTCTCAGATTTATAGAGCATTGCTCGAAAGTCTCTCTTTTCGTTTGTTGGATGGGTTAGATGCATTGCAAAGTGCCGGTAACTTTAAAGCCAATCAGATTATTTGCGTTGGAGGCGGTTCAAAGAATAAACTTTGGAATCAAATTCGTGCCGATGTTTGTAATCTTCCTGTTCAGCTAATCGATCACAAAGAAACAACCGTCCTGGGGGCCGCACTATTTGTATTTGCCGGATGCGGGTTGTTTAATTCACCTGAAGAAGCACGAAGTAACATTGAATATAATCCTGAAATTATCAGGCCTTCTTCAAATTCAAAAAAATACCAAAGTCTTTATCAGGCCTATAAAAACTGGTCGAAAAATAAATAATTTTTACTTATGGAATCTGAAAAAGTTGTCCCTAAAAAGTATTTATTGCCCTTTATTTTGATAACCAGTCTTTTTGCTCTTTGGGGATTTGCAAATGACATTACAAATCCAATGGTGGCTGCCTTTAAAACGGTTATGGAAATTTCTAATGCAAAAGCTTCATTAATTCAGTTTGCATTTTATGGGGGGTATGCCACGATGGCTATTCCTGCGGCTCTTTTTGTTCAGCGGTTTACTTATAAAAAAGGCATCCTGGTGGGGCTCGCTTTATACGCCGTTGGCGCGTTACTGTTTTATCCGGCTGCGAGGTATGAAGAGTTTACTTTTTTTCTCTTATCACTTTACATCCTGACTTTTGGTCTTGCCTTTTTAGAAACCACTGCCAATCCATTTATTTTGTCCCTTGGTAGCGAAAAAACGGCAACCCGAAGGTTGAATCTGGCCCAGGCTTTTAACCCCATGGGGTCGTTGTTGGGTATGTTTGTCGCTTCGCGCGTTGTTTTGGTTGCTCTTGAATCGGACAAAAGGAATGCGGCAGGTGATTTGATTTTTCCAACTCTTGATGAAGCGACTAAGGCCATCATACGAACCAATGATTTGATGATTATCCGAAATCCTTATGTCATTCTTGGGTTAGTCGTCATAGCGATGTTTATTATCATCGCAGCTGTTAAAATACCGGTCACTAATCAATCTGATAAAATTGAACCATGGCAGTCCGCCAAACGACTGTTTTCCAACAGAAATTATCGCGAAGGGGTTATTGCTCAGGTGTTTTATGTAGCTGCTCAGATTATGTGCTGGACTTTTATTATTCAGTATGCCGACAATTTGGGTATCGACAAAGCAACGGCACAGCTGTTTAATATTGTTGCGATGGGCTTGTTTTTGTTTAGCCGTTTTGTGAGTACTCTTTTGATGAAATATGTGAATGCGAGAGTTCTGCTCATCTATTTTGCATTTGGAGGCATTATATCCATCTCAGGCGCTATTTTTATTGAGGGGATGACTGGCCTTTATTGTCTGGTTGCCACGTCAGCGTTTATGTCTTTGATGTTTCCGACCATATACGGGATTGCTTTAAGAGGTGTTGGACAGGATGCCACGTTGGGTGCTGCAGGTCTGGTTATGGCAATTGTTGGCGGTGCTTTAATGCCCCCATTGCAAGGTTTTATTATCGATTTAGGCCAGATTGGTTTTTTGCCTGCTGTAAATGTCTCTTTTGTATTGCCGCTGATTTGTTTTGTTGTTATTGCTGTTTATGGTTACAGGGCTGATAGGCTGTTGAAAAAAGCCGATCTGGTTTGATATGGCTCCTGTAAATGGCGTTATATACACTTTAGAATTATTAAAATAAAAAAAATGTCTGAAAGAAATTTGAACTTGTTACACCCCCGCGATCAAATAATTATGATTATTAATCGTATTTATAAGAAGGGTTTAACGACAACGTCGGGTGGAAATATTTCCATTATGGATAGTAATGGCGATATGTGGGTGACGCCTTCGGGCGTGGATAAAGGATCTCTTAAACCTACCGATATTATGTGTGTTAAGGCCGGTGGCGAAATTGTTGGTCCGCATACCCCCTCGATGGAGTACCCGTTTCATAAAGCAATTTATGCTGCCCGTCCGGATCTTAAATCGGTGGTTCATGCTCATCCGCCAGCATTGGTTGCTTTTAGCATTGTTCGTCAAATTCCAAATACGAATGTTATTCCTCAGGTAAAGAGGGTTTGCGGACCTATTGGGTATGCTAAGTATCACATCCCCGGTAGTTCTAAACTTGGAGACTCTATTTCTGAACAGTTTAAACTTGGATTTGATTCTGTAATTATGGAGAATCATGGCGCTGTGGTAGGTGGTAGCGATGTAATAAAGGCTTATGAACGTTTTGAAACATTGGAATTCTCTTGCCGTACGCTTATCAATGCAAAAAATGTCGGAACTCCTTATTTTCTTACCGAAGAGCAACTCGACTTATTTGAAGCAAAAATTCCGGTAAATTTTTCGCAGATGGAATCTGTTTCGCATCCCTCCGATGAAAAAGAAATTAGGCTATTGATACGGGATATGGTTCGTAGAGCCTGTGATCAGGGATTAATGATGAGCACCTACGGTACGGTTTCGGTGAGATGGAAAGGGAACGATTTTTTGATTACACCTACCGATGCCATTCGATGGGATATTCAGCTGAATGATATTGTTCAGATACAAGATGGGAAATGTGAACCATCAAAAATCCCCAGTCGGTCTACATGGATGCATCAAAAAATTTATGAAATGCACCCTTCCATTAATGCCATAATAATTACACAACCTGAAAATTTAATGGCCTATGGGGTGACTCACCGAAAACTCGATGTTCGTACGATACCTGAAAGTTGGATTTTCTTGCAAGATATGGAGAATGTTGAGTTTGGATCCCAATTTGAAGGGGTTATGACAATTCCAAAAATGGTTTCAAAAGAGAACCCTGGTGTTATTATCGAAAATGATTCGGTTTTAATGACAGGGAACTCATTACTTCAGGCTTTTGATCGACTCGAAGTGGCCGAATTCAGTGCTAAATCATTGGTGATGGGCGCATCTCTGGGCGATTTTGCACCAATGAATGCTGCTGAAATTGAAGAACTGAAAAGAGTCTTTTTTTGACGGAAATGGATTCTTGATGCATACTGATGAATATATTTTTAGCCCGGGATTTATGCCTGGGCTAATTTTTTGATTGTATTTGTGCTCTTGATTCGACTTAGCTGTAATGAGTCTCTGCTTATTAGTTATAATGGGTTGTTTGGCGTACGTTTTCCGATTGAGTTGAGAAAGGGGCTCAACTTTTTTTTCGTTGAAAGGGCCTAAAAGGTGCCTGCCCATAAAGGAGGGTGTTGGGTTCACAAATTTCAAATTCAGGCCTTACGCAGCATGAAAAACATGAATTGACTGGTGTAAATGATCATTTTGAGTGTATGCGTAACAAGCCTATATATCTACAATATGATTGCGAATGGCATACACCACTAAACTTGCAGTATTTTTACAATTGGTTTTGAAAAGGACATTGGCCCTGTGTTTTTCTACCGTTCGCTTGCTGATGAATAGCTTTTCGGCAATTTCGTTATTCGAGAGTCCCTGACATATCTCAATGAGGACTTCCAATTCCCGTTCGGAAAGTTGTTCGTCGTTCAATTCTGATGTCTCAATTTCTTTACGTCCCAAAATAAGGCCTCGTAAAAGTTGTTGAGAAAAATAGTTGCCGCCTTCAGCTACAGAGGTTATGGCGGCTTTTACTTCCTGGATGTCGCTGTCTTTCAAAACAAATCCTTTTACGCCAATTTCGAGCATACGGGTGTAATATTCCTGATCGCCGTACATCGAGAGTGTGATAATTTTTAGGTCGGGGTTCATTTCAAGGGCCAGACGCGACGCTTCAACTCCACCCATCACAGGCATCGAAATGTCCATTAAAACGATATCTGGATTTAATGGTATAAAGCGGTCTAAAAATTCCTGCCCGTTACTGGCTTCTCCAACTACCTTAAACCCCTTAACGGAGTTCAGGAGCATCTTCAAACCATTAATAAAAAGATTGTGGTCGTCGACTAAAAAAATTTTTATCTCTGCTGAATTAACCATTTACCGGTAGTTTAATATATACACTTACCCCTTCATTTTTTTCTGAAGAGATATCTAATTTTCCTTTTAGTGATTTTACCCTGCTAAGCATATTAAAATAGCCAGAACCCTGATCTTTTTCGTTTACAAAGAGTTTTTTTGAGTCAAATCCGATGCCATTATCTTTATAATATATTTCGAGGAGGGTTCCGTCGCTTTGCATCTCAATATTTATTTTGGTTGCCTTGGAGTGCTTAATAGAGTTGTTCAACAGTTCACAAACTGAGCGATATACCACAATTTCGAGACCTGCTTGATAACGGACATCAATGACGTTGGTTTTAAAATTAATTTTTATTGCCTTGGTTTGGTTTATTTTGTTGATGAAATTTCGGATTGCCTTGGCTAACCCAAAGTTGGTTAGTACGTGTGGACTTAGATTGTTGGATATTTCCTGGATGCTTTTAATGGCTTCGCTGATAACCAAATTGGTATTGTGGATAACAGGAAGGCTTTCGGGGTTGGTCTCGACCGAGGCCAGTGATGATACCGACATCTTGATGGTCGAAAGTAAGGGGCCCAGTCCATCATGGATTTCGGTGGCAAATCGTCTGCGTTCTCGTTCTTCTGCTTGTATTATAGCGTTAAGAAGTGCTTTTTCCTGGTTTCGGGTCTTGCGTTCTACCTGCTTTATGTGTTTGAATATTTTTTGTATCAGAAAAACGCCTACCGCAAAAAACAGACTGGTAATGGCTCCTAACCAGGTGTAGAATAACCGAAAATCCTGAGGTTTAAAATCAGTTACAAACGGTAAAAATTCGGCCAGTCGCTGAACGGCCATAAATATAAATCCGAATGATATTAAAATCCAGGAGAGGTTATATTTGGTCACTTTTGTTAGTTTTACCGCTACCGAGGCGGCAAAGAACTGTAGAATAATTGTAATAGCCAGTGTTATAATTAGTGCCATTGATTTGTCCTTTTTATGCTGCTTAAACCAGTACTCTGTGATGGGGCTTTACCCGATTTAGGGCGCGTCGTATTTAGTTAGAGTCTGTCCATAAACTAAGTGTTTAAAATATAAAGTTCAAATTCAAGGCTTGCGAAGTCATAAAAATCAAGGAGTTTACTTTTCGTAAATGACTGTTTTTATGACAAGCGTAACGCAGAAGTTGACTTTATAGACAAACACTAGTTAGGTTTCGTCTGTTCAATGTGTTTCAGCTTATCCTTTATTTCTAATTCTCTATTTTGTTTCTCGAGAGAGAATGACCGGGTTGTAGTTTTGATGAACTGGGTTAGCTTGAGTGATTTTTTGTAACAGTCGGAGCTTGTTTCATAATCTTTGCGGGCCATTGAAAGTTCTGCCTGAACATACATCAGCTCGGCAAGCATCTCCAGATGTCCGTTGGTATAATTATGTTGCTGAAGCAGAATTTCTGTCAGATTTTCTTCGCTGAGGTCATTGAAGTAGCCTGCGTCTTGCTTTAAAAGATCATAATAAAGCCGGTCTATCTTTTGCTCTGCATTTTTAAGTTCCCCTTTTTTTATTAAGTTGAGAATGCCGGCGACCAGTTCGCCCAGCATTTCAATCATCCTCAAAATATAGTCGCGTTGGATCATTATTGATATATTATAAAAGGTAAAGCTATAAAAAATGATTAATAGAAGATAGCCTTTTGTGAATTACAAATGGAAGGATAAGGGCAGATTTGCACCTGCCCATAGAGTCAATGTTTTGGTTTATAGAGTTAAAAATCAATAATTGAGCAGCCCGGAAAACGAGTGTTTACTTGTTTCTATAATTAATTTGAGAGTAAATATAACGTAGAAGTTGGCTTGATAGTCTGATTCGATTTAATATAATTTTAGTCTCTTATTTTGAAAAGATTTAGATAGAGCCTGTTCGAAAAATTAAGAGTCAGATAAGGAAGCTTCATTTTTGAGGCTCTTGAAGCCTGGAGGATGCGTTTTTACTGGTGTAAATGACTATTTCGAAAGCGAGTATCAGCAAAAGAACAGCTTTTTTTTGCTGACGTTTGATATGCCTGATCCTGTAACTTTGTCGTTTTTGTTGCGTTAAACGATCTTATTATCAGATGTTGCTGTTTTTTGTTCTACCCGGGAAGTTGATAGGTTAATTGTTTTTTAGGAATAAAACGGTCTCATTTTTGTGATAATTACCGAATTAATATATTTTTACAAAAAAAAATGGATATGAAGAAGATAGTTCTTTTCGCGGTGGTTTTGTTTACTGTAGCATTGACTTTTTCATCCTGCAAATCAGCCCAACCCTGTCCTGCATACGGTCAGGTTGAAGCTGAAGTGTCGGTGAATGCCTGATCGCTATTGATGCATTTAAAAATTTAACAGGAAGCCTTGAGGTTTCCTTTTTTTATGCCGAAAAACCGCCCTTTCCCCGAGGGTACTGTGTTATTTCTTAAAATGAGTCAATTATAATAGAAAGGCTTTAACTTCATTTCACATTTCAAAGCTCAAATCGGAGGTGGCATTGTTTGACTGTTTGGTTATGATTTTATATTTTTGTAGCGCAAAAAATTATAACAGCCTATGAATTTTCGGGCTTTACTATGCAATAATCACTTAAAACAGAAATAAAATGTCAAAAATTAAAATTGGGATCAACGGTTTCGGCCGTATTGGCCGTTTGGTTTTTCGTGCCGCTCAAAATTTCGACAACGTTCAGGTTGTAGGTATCAATGACCTTATTGACGTTGAGTATATGGCTTATATGTTGAAATACGACTCTACTCATGGTCGGTTCAATGGTACTGTTGAAGTTAAAGATGGTAAATTAGTTGTTAACGGTAACGTTATCCGCGTGACTTCAGAAAGAAATCCTGCTGATTTGAAATGGAATGAAGTGGGTGCTGAATACGTGGTTGAATCAACTGGTTTATTCTTAACCAAAGAAAAAGCCCAAGGTCACGTTGCTGCTGGTGCCAAAAAAGTAATTATGTCTGCACCTTCTAAAGACGATACCCCAATGTTTGTTTGCGGTGTTAACCTCGACAAATATACCAAAGACATGAATTTTGTTTCTAACGCTTCATGTACCACCAACTGTCTGGCTCCTATTGCTAAAGTTTTGAATGATAAATTTGGTATTGTTGAAGGTTTGATGACCACTGTTCATGCTACTACTGCTACTCAAAAAACTGTTGATGGTCCTTCTATGAAAGACTGGAGAGGTGGTCGCGGTGCTGGTCAGAACATTATTCCTTCTTCTACTGGTGCAGCTAAAGCTGTTGGTAAAGTTATTCCTGAATTGAATGGCAAATTAACCGGTATGGCTTTCCGTGTTCCAACCCCCGATGTTTCTGTGGTTGACTTAACTTGTCGTTTGGCTAAGCCCGCTTCTTATGCTGCCGTTTGTGCTGCTATGAAGGAAGCTTCTGAAGGCGAATTAAAAGGCGTTCTTGGATATACCGAAGATGCTGTTGTTTCTAACGATTTTGTTGGCGAAACCAGAACTTCTACTTTTGACGCTGATGCTGGTATTTCCTTGAATGACAACTTTGTAAAAGTTGTTAGCTGGTATGATAACGAAATGGGTTATTCTACTAAAGTGGTTGAATTGATTCAACATATGAATAAAGTTGATCATGCTTAATCATAAGGCATATCTATAATTTAAAAAAAGCCGCTTCTGTTTCAGAAGCGGCTTTTTTAGTCTATCTGAGATTTATGACAGGGTGCCTCCCTTGCTTAATAAATGCTTTGTTATTTTGTGCCTTTGTATTTTGGGTTAGATGTATTGGCTACTTAGGCAGACAAGAGAGGCCCGCAAAGTGAGAGCCTAAGGCAGGTGAGACTTCAATTTTTTTGATTGGGTATGAAAATGATTTGTTATACCCAATTAAAACTGATTTGGTAGACTTTAACATTTTTATCGGTACGAAAAAATCAGATTTTTTATCAGAAAAATTTTAGGACGCCAACTAATTTTGATTTGACTGTCAGAAAAATTTTAAGGCGCAAACTAATTTTGATTTGGCTTCCTAAAAAATTTTAAGACGCCAAATAATTTTGATTTAGCTCTCAGAAAAATTTTAGGACGCTAATTAATTTTGATTTAGCTCTCAGAAAAATTTTAAGATGCCAAATAATTTTGATTTGGCTCTCAGAAAAATTTTAAGATGCCAAACTAATTTTGATTTGGCTTCCAGAAAAATTTTAAGGCGCCAAATTAATTTTGATTTGGATAATACTCCTTTAAATTATAAGCTGTTATTTTTGAGACTGGTAAAATTTGGGAAAGTAGAATTGTTCGGGTGAAATTATTTCTTTCAAAACGAGAGTAACAAAAAAATGTTTTTTTTTTGTTACTACTATAATAGCTATCTTTATTTTGTTGATTAAAAAGATGAAACGAGCCATGATTAAGGAATTTCCATTCCGAAGTATGATCAATTTTGGTGAGTTTCATGTGATTTAAAAATTAAAAAATGAAACTCATGAAACGAGAAGTTCTAATCCTGAAAAATAGTTGGTTTCGGAATTGCTTTTTTTTGGTCTTTTTGTTTCATTCGGTTTTTGTTTTGGCTCAGAATGAATATGAGGCGACTGGTATTGCCTCATATTATGCCGATAAGTTTGATGGCCGTCAAACAGCCAGTGGCGAAATCTATCGACATTCAAAATTAACGGCTGCGCATCGGTCATTACCGTTCGGCACTCTTTTGAAGGTTATAAATACTGCCAATGGAAAGTCAGTGGTTGTCAGGGTTAACGATAGGGGGCCTTTTGTGGATAATCGTATATTGGATTTGTCACAAAGTGCCGCGTTGGAAATTGATGCCGTAAAAGATGGCCTTGTGGAAGTGCGTATTCAACAGGTCGCCGATGAGAGCGGGGCAGACAAGGAAAGACCGACCAACGATTGCTATCGAATAGACGTCTCTTCTGTAACAATTAGTGGGTATGGCGTTCAGATTGGAAGTTTTTCTCAGATGGAAAATTTAATTCGTTTGGCTGATGAAGTTAAGGCTGTCCTTGATAATGATATTTACGTTATGGTGGCCACTGTTAATGGCATGATAGTTAATAGACTGATTGTCGGTCTCGAAAGAGTAAAGCACAAAGCTGAGGGAAACAGAGATCAACTCAGAGCTCAATTTCCCAATTGCTTCGTGGTTCAGCTATAGCATTTCTATTGTTTTTTTTGTCTTTGGCGTGACCCCTTCGGAAGTCATTACGATCCGTTTAATTGTTCCGTCTTCATTATAATATAGGTAGTCTACGCACACAGAACGTCTGAAACTGCCACCGGCGGTGGGAATCGACCCATTATGATATATGAAATAATCATTTCCTTTGAACTCAATTATCGCCTGATGGTTGGTGTTGGAGTTTCCGGCAATTTCGTTTAATATGCCTTTGTATTCCCACGGACCGGTGATGCTTTTGCTCATGGCATAAGCCGTTTTTTCCGGAAATTGGGAAGCATACGAAAGATAATACCAATCTCCTTTTTTATGAATGTAGGGTGCTTCAGTATACATCGGGAGTCCTTCAACTTGTTGAATATCTCCGTCAAGTTCAATCATATTCGCTTTTAATTTTGCATAATAGCAGGCCGTGTTTCCCCAAAATAAGTATGCCTGGCCATCATTATCAATAAACACGGTGGGGTCAATATCGTCCCAGCTAATTTGTGTTTTATTCGTTGTCATATCATTGGTAATAATTGCTGAACCCCTCGCATCTTTAAAGGGGCCGGTGGGTGAATCGCTCATTAAAACACCGATTGATTTTCCATGAATGGTTTTATGTGTGACCGTTACGTACCAATAGAATTTTCCGTTTTTTTCGATGGCTTCTGAGGCCCATGCATCTCCCTGTGCCCAATCGAAGACAGAAGTTACCGGTACTGCGGCTTCTTCTTTCCAGTTTACCATATCATCCGAAGAATATATCAGCCATTCATTCATTATATAACGGTTTTCAGGGGCCGGCGCCTCATCATGTCCTGCGTAGAGGTATACTTTGTTATTATGAACAAGGGCAGCCGGGTCGGCGGTGTATTTTTCTGTTATCACAGGGTTTTGGCCGGTGGTAGTAGCCAGCCAACCAGTCATCAACAATACGGTTAAAAGATTTCTTTTTTGTAGTTTCATAAAAGCGTTATTTGATTTGTGTTGATTTAACTTTGATGATACAATTTTATTAAATAAAATTCAATATTGGTTCAAGGTTTTAAGCCCGACGAATAAATTTCATCAATAGTCCGCAATAAATATTCATTTTTTGCCTCTTTGACGGTTGACAGCATTCATCAATAGTCTGTTTAAATAGATATGTTATTTTCTGATTGGACAAACAAAAGATGGAATATAACTGTTACTATCATGATTTGGCATTTTTTTCTGTATTTTTGAATATCTAAAATGGTGTCTGTCCATGAAGTCAGGCTTTTGGCTGAAGAGTTCAATTCGTGACTTACGAAGTTCGAAAATTGTGAGTTAATATATGTAAGAACATTTTGAGGACAAGCATAACGCTGAAGTTTTTTGTATTCACTAAATAGAAACCTGATATAAAAATTATTTATAATTTATGGCATTCGACATTGACATGATTCGCAGGGTGTATGCCCAATTTGGAGAAAAAGTGGACCAGACACGTAAGTTGCTGAACCGACCACTAACACTCACTGAAAAGATTCTTTACGCCCACCTTTCAGGGCAACTACCTGATCAGCCTTTTGGTCGGGGGAAATCGTATGTGGATTTTGCGCCCGATAGGGTAGCCATGCAAGATGCCACTGCCCAAATGGCGCTATTGCAGTTTATGCAAGCCGGGCGTGACCGGGTGGCCGTTCCTTCAACGGTGCATTGCGATCACCTTATTCAGGCTCGTGATGGTGCTTCTGTTGACTTGAAAAATGCGCTTGATACCAGCAAGGAAGTTTTTGATTTCCTTTCATCTGTATCTAATAAGTATGGCATCGGTTTTTGGAAACCGGGTGCCGGAATCATTCACCAGGTGGTGCTCGAAAATTATGCTTTCCCTGGCGGGATGATGATTGGCACCGATTCGCACACCGTTAATGCCGGAGGCCTTGGTATGATTGCCATTGGTGTTGGAGGGGCCGATGCGGTTGATGTGATGGCCGGAATGCCTTGGGAATTGAAGTTTCCTAAATTAATTGGTGTTAAACTTACTGGAAAATTAAGTGGTTGGACGTCCGCCAAAGATGTCATACTGAAAGTGGCCGGAATACTTACCGTTAAAGGTGGTACCGGAGCCGTTGTTGAATATTTTGGCGAAGGTGCCCGGAATTTGTCTGCTACCGGTAAAGGCACTATTTGTAATATGGGCGCCGAAATTGGTGCTACAACTTCAACATTTGGTTATGATGAAACGATGTCCGAATATCTCATCGGAACCAATCGTGAAGAGATAGCTCATCTGGCCGATGGTATTAAAGATCATCTTACCGGTGACGATGAAGTGTATGCCAACCCTGAAAAGTATTTTGACCAGGTTATTGAAATTAATTTGTCAGAATTGGAACCGCATATTAATGGGCCATTTACTCCCGATCGTGCTACGCCGCTTTCAAAGTTTGCTGAAGAGGTGAAGGCTAATAATTGGCCTGCTAAATTGGAGGTGGGTCTGATTGGGTCCTGTACCAATTCCTCTTATGAAGATATTTCACGCGCGGCTTCTGTGGCTCGCCAGGCGGTGGATAAAAAGCTGAAGGCTAAAGCTGAATTTACCATTACGCCCGGATCGGAACAGGTGCGTTATACTGTTGAACGTGACGGTTTTCTCAACGATTTTGATAAAATAGGAGGGGTCGTTTTGGCTAATGCTTGTGGCCCATGTATTGGTCAGTGGGCACGTCATACCAACGATCCTGCCCGACGGAATTCAATCATCACTTCGTTTAACCGTAACTTTGCCAAACGTAACGATGGAAATCCCAATACGCACGCTTTTGTGGCTTCTCCTGAAATTGTAACGGCATTTGCTATTGCCGGCGATTTGACTTTTAATCCTATGACAGATACTTTGGTGAATGAGTCGGGGCAAGCCGTGAAATTGGATGAGCCTGCCGGTCTGCAAATGCCACCCAAAGGGTTTGATGTTAAGGATGCCGGTTATCAGGCGCCTGCAGCTGATGGTAGCGCTATTGAAGTGTTGGTTGATAAGGCATCGGAGCGTTTGCAGCTACTTGAACCATTTGCGCCGTGGGATGGGAAAAATATCATTGGTCTTAAACTTCTCATCAAGGCTAAGGGCAAATGTACGACCGATCACATTTCAATGGCCGGCCCGTGGTTGCGCTTTCGAGGACATCTTGATAATATATCAAATAATATGCTTACGGGTGCGGTGAATTTCTTTAATGATGCTACCGACAAGGTTAAAAATCAATTGACGGGTGAGTATGATTCTGTCCCTAAAGTACAGCGCGCGTATAAAGCCGCCGGTATTGCTTCTGTTGTTGTGGGTGACCACAATTATGGGGAAGGATCGTCGCGGGAACATGCCGCCATGGAACCCCGTCATCTGGGCGTTAGAGTAGTATTGGTGAAAAGCTTTGCCCGAATCCATGAAACCAACCTGAAAAAGCAGGGGATGCTGGCCTTGACGTTTTTTAATGAGGCTGATTACGATAAAATTCAGGAAGACGATACCATCAATTTGGTGGATTTGGAATCATTTGCGCCTGAAAAGCCTGTGGTGGTTGAGTTGATACATGCTGATGGCAGTAAAGATCATATTAAAACTGTTCATACCTATAATGAACAACAAATTGAATGGTTTAAAGCCGGTTCGGCGTTGAATCTGATTAAGTTGCATAACGCCATGTAGCAGGTTGTTTTAATAATATGTAAATCCCCAAAGCCATTGGTTTTGGGGATTTTTATTTATTAAAATAGTCAGACACTATGAGTTATAAAAAACATCTATTTGACCAGACTGTTTGTTTGTTGTAATTTTAGGGTATGATAATTAATTAAAACAGTCAATAGTGGGTATGTTCGCTAATTTATAAATCAGGGGTTTTGTTTTAGCATACTATGACAAAACATGACTAACAAAAAACAATTAGATATGAAACGAGCCATGGGTATTGATTCACACACAGAAGTATGATTATCCTGGCGAGTTCCATGTGGCAAAAACAAATAAATTATAAAAACATGAAAAAGATAACTGAAATTTTAGGATTAAAAGAGAATGAGTCGGCTGCTGTAGCTTCTAAATTGAATGTATTATTAGCTAGCTACCAGGTGTATTATCAAAATTTGAGAGGCTTCCATTGGAATATCAAAGGAGATAGATTTTTTAGCCTCCATGCAAAATTTGAAGAGTTGTACGGTGATGCTGTTGAAAAGATTGATGAGGTCGCAGAACGTATCCTCACGCTTGGTGCTTCGCCTTTGCACTCATTTGATGATTATATGAAAGTCAGTGCGATAAAAGCAGAGGTCAATAAGAGTGATGCCGTTTCTACAATTTCGGCCACGCTTGATAATGTTTCAACTTTGATTAAAATTGAACGAGAGGTATTACCTTTGGCTGAAGCCGCAAATGACGAAGGTACTTTGGCTTTGATGAGCGACTATATTTCTCAACAGGAAAAATTGGTTTGGATGTTGACTTCTTTTATGAAGTAATTATTTTTAAACAGTTAAACAAAAAAAGAGCAAGGGTTTTAACCTTTGCTCTTTTTTTATTTAAATCAAATGTCAAAAGAACTTAGATATCGTTCGCCGGTGTCAGGTAAAAGAACAACGATTCGTTTGCCTTTATACTCAGGTCGTTTTGCCAACTCGGCGGCGCCCCATATTGCAGCACCTGACGAGTAACCTACCAATAATCCTTCGCGGCTGGCAGCTTCGTGGGATGTGTGAATGGCATCTTCATTTTCAACTTTTATCACTTCATCCACGACTTTCATATCAAGGTTATCGGGTATGAAGCCGGCTCCAATTCCTTGTATTTTATGTGGCCCGGGTTGTCCGCCCGACATGACTGGAGATGCAGATGGCTCTATGGCGATGATTTTAATAGCCGGATTTTTCTCTTTAAGGAAACGTCCCACACCGGTAATGGTGCCTCCGGTTCCTACGCCGGCTACAAAAGCATCCACTTTACCGTCGGTGTCACGCCATATTTCCGGTCCTGTGGTTTGGTAATGGATGTTTGGGTTGGCTACATTTTTAAACTGGTAGGGGACAAAGGATTTTGGATGTGTTTTAGCCAGCTCCAAAGCCTTGTCAATGGCTGATTTCATTCCGCCGGAAGCGGGAGTCAAAACCAGTTCTGCCCCATATTTTTTTAATAATTTGCGTCGTTCAATTGACATACTCTCCGGCATGGTTAAGATTAGGCGATAGCCTCGCACAGCTGCTGCTAAAGCCAATCCAACTCCCATGTTTCCACTGGTTGGTTCCACAATTACCGTGTCTTTGTCAATTTTGCCTTCTTTTTCTGCTGCAACAATCATTGCATAGGCGGGACGATCTTTCACTGATCCGGCCGGATTTTGGGATTCAAGTTTGGCAACAACTTCGGCGCCCCCTGCAGCAACCAGTTTGTTTATTTTTACCAACGGCGTTGAGCCTATTAATTCGGTTACATTTTGTGCTATTTTGCTCATTTTTTAGAAGTTTTAATTGGTGATTTATTGTTTTAGATGTGATACATTATGACATTGTTTTTCCGGTACTCATCAATTAACTGCGATAATGAAATTTGTGAGGCCGTTTCATGAATTTTGCTTTGCGCTTCCTCTAAGAAGTGATTTAATGCCTTTTCTGTTTGTGAAGCATTGCTGTCTCTTCTTTCTACGGAGCGCCATTCTGGTTCTAATGCACTTAAAACATCCAGCAAACTGATTTCCTTTATTTCAAGTGCCAGCCGATACCCACCACCGGAACCCCTTTTTACGTCCACCAATCCTGATTTGCGTAGATCTGAGGCTACGGCTTCAAGAAACTTGTGTGGTGATTGGTTACGTTCTGCTATTTCGGCTACGGTGCCATAGTCCGGCCATCGCAATCCAAGCGCCAGCAAAAAGTCGAGTCCATATTCCAGTCGTTTTGAAATCTTCATTAATCTAAAGTCTATAATTCCTATATGTTTTGTGCAAATATATAACGTTTTTATTATTAATTCAAATAAAATTGCTGTTTTTAATTCCTATAATAAATATATGCTTTATTGCTGTGCTTTGATAATTCTTTTATAGTTTAGTGCTTGCCGGGAATGTAGATGGCGGATAGGAAAGATTTATTTTTGAGGTTTTCGAAATTTGGAAATGGAAGTCTATTGCGGTGAATGATTGATTAGAAGCCAGGTGTAACGTGGCACTGTTTAGCGTTTCTTTTTGCTGCCTGGCGAATTGGTGTGTGCCCGTTTTAGGGGGCAGTTAGGTTGGGGAGTTTTTGTTGTAATTGTGTCTTTCAGACTTGTTTTGCAAAAAAAACAGAGACAACTCAAAATGTGTCTCTGTTTTTAATATTAATGATTTTTTATCATTGGTGCTAGCCCAAAACTCACGTGCCTGGAAAGGAAGTTTCATCTTTAAGGTTTCCCAGCTCAAAAAAGGTTAGTTTGTTGATGTTAAGAACCATTTTGAAAGCAAGCATAACGCAGAAGTTGGGCTTTATAGACAGACTCTAATTAGTGCCTGTCCATAAACTAAGCGTTTGAAATATAAAGTTCAAATACGAGGCTTGTGAAGTCATAAAAATCAAGGAGTTTACTTTTCGTAAATGACTGTTTTTATGACAAGCGTAACGAAGTAGTTGACTTTATAGACAAACACTAATTAAAGTTTAATCTTTGAATAAGAAAAGTGTTCTTCTTTGTGAATCAGGAATACCGATTATGTTATTGATATAATCGTTTATCGCCTTTAATTCGCCTTTTTTCACAAATCCTTGACCATATGGCATACAGGTTTTCCAGGCTCCCGATTGTCGGCATTTATCCCAATTGTCGATTCGCACAATTGTGTGCTGACCAACCGTAATTATGCCATGCTGGTACGATTTTGAATAAGTCAGTATCTGCGCTATGTTTTGGTTGGTAATAGCCAGCATGGTGTCGGCTTGCTGTGATGCAATACGGCTAAAGCTGTGGATGGGTTGGTCTTCTGTAATCTCACTGCCTTCGAAGTTGATTATGCCGGTCAATAAATCTTTTATTTGTTCTACATTGCTTTGTGACTTTGTGTTGGGTAATACTAAAATTATAAATAGTAAGATGATGAATGCTTTTTTCATAAAGTAATGTTTTTATTTTGTATGAAGATTAACTTGTTCTGTATTTTGGGTTTGCTTTAATTTATAACCCTGAGCGGTATTTTTTGTTTTAAGAGCTTTTTTTATCGCGTTTTAATTTATTGAGCACGATGATTATAGATGGCACTTGCCTGTGCCGTAGGCATAAGTTGTAAATCGTTTACATTTACATGGTCGGGACGTGTCACCATAAACCGGATGGCTTCAGCCACATCTAACGCATTTAGGGGGATCAGCCCCTGGTAAACCTTGTCGGCAGCCTTTGTGTCGCCATGATAGCGAACAATTGAGAACTCTGTTTCAACCATACCCGGAGAAACCGATGATACTTTAATGTTATGGGGTAATAAATCAATTCGCATGCCTTTGGTTAGTGCCTGAACGGCGTGTTTTGAGGCGCAATATACGTTTCCGTTGGCATAGACCTCTGAACCTGCAATAGAACTAATGTTTATGATGTGTCCTTTTTTTCGTTTAATCATTCCTGGAATGATCAGTTTGGTTATGTTTAGAAGACCTTTTACATTTGTATCGAACATACGATCCCAGTCCTCTTCGTTTCCGGTTTGAATGGGGTCGGCTCCGGCTGCCAGTCCGGCATTGTTAATCAGAATATCAATGGTTTGCAGGTTTTCAGGCAGGCTTTCCCAGGCTTTAATAGTCGCCGACCTATCCCGTATATCAAAATTCAAAGGGGTGACTTCAACGCCGGTAGGCTCCAGCTCTTTTTTCAACATCTCCAGTCGCACCAATCTGCGTCCTGTTATAATGAGATTATATTTTAAATCGGCCAGCATTTTTGCTGTTTCGCGGCCAATTCCCGAGGTAGCCCCGGTGATTAATGCAGTAGGTAACATGCTTAACTTAATTTATATTTGTAGTTTGTATAATGATCGAATTTTATTACTTTCAGCTAATAATTATAGGGTCTGGAAAAGTTTTGTAAAAGTAGGTATTTTTATCTTTGTTTCGACCCTGAATTTAAACCTGGTAATATGACTAATCCCGAAACGACTATTTATGATGCTGAATCTTTCAACCTTACATCGAAGGAGTTTGAGCAAATTCAGAATATTTTAGGACGGTTACCCAATCGTGTGGAATTGGAATTTTTTTCGATATTGTGGTCTGAACATGCCAGTTATAAGAATTCTTCACACTGGCTTGAGATTCTACCCCGATCGGGAAATGACGTTGTGGTAGAGGCCGGGAAGGAGAGTGCCGGAGCAGTCGATATTGGCGATGGTCTGGTTTGTGTTTTTAAGGTTGAATCACATAATCATCCATGTGCTATTCAGCCCAGACTTGGCGCTTCGACAGGATTGCGCGTGGTAGCCCGCGATGTGTTTACAATGGGGGCCAAACCAAAAGCCTTTCTTAATTCCCTCCGTTTTGGAAATGGACAACGAGATACCGCGCGTTGGCTGTTTGAAGAAGTCGTTAACGGAATTGCCGATTTTGAAAAGGGATTTGGAGTTCCTGTGGTTGGCGGTGAAACGTTTTTTCACGATGGATTTAATTCTGCACCGGTCGTTAACAATATGGTGGTCGGAGTGGCCAAACGGTCAAACCTGGTATCGGCGGTTGCCAGAGGCGCCGGTAATATGGTGGCTGTAATTGGTGTTCCTACAGGCGTTGAGGGGGTTGAAGGCGATGCTTTTGAGATGGATTTTTATGCCGATAAAATGACGAAAATAGCGCCAGTCGGTTATTTGCAGAATGTAGAGGTTGAGAAAACATTGTATAAAATTATTGGGACGTTAATCGAACAGAAACTTGTTATTGGAATTCAGGGGGTTGGTGCGCAGGGAATGGTTGGTGCTGTGGTTGAAATGGCTCGTCGTGGCAAAGCTGGTGTTCGGGTTAGGACCTCTGATATACCCGTTGTTGATAAGGAATTGTCTCCCCGGGATATACTGGTATCTGAAACATGGGGACGTATATTAGTTTGTCTTGAGCCCTCGGCAATCGATAAGGTAAAGACTTTGGTTGAAGAAAAGGCGCTTTCCTTTGGTATTTTGGGCGAGGTAACCAACGATCAACTGTTTACGCTAGTCGAGAATCAGGCAACAATGGCACAGATGTCCGTTGATTATTTGGGGTTTGGTGGAAAGACCCCTGTTTACGAGCCGGTTTTCGAAACAGCTAAAGGTAATTTGATCAGTTATACCAGTGATAAAATTCAGGAGCCAGATCATTATCCAGCTGTCGTTAAAACCATGATGAGCTCTCTTAATCTGGTTTCAAAAAAATGGATCAGCCGAAAATATTCTGCCTCGTTGGGATCTCAGGATTTAAGCACTAAATATCCGTCAGATGCGTCGTTGATCGAAATTGAAAGTGGTGGCAAAGCCCTGACTGCAACGTTGGATGGCAATCCCGAATATATGACAGGTAACCCGTTTATAGGGGCTCAGATTGCCGTGGCCGAAGCAGCACGCAATATTATTTGTGCCGGCGGGAAGCCTCTGGCAGTCTCCGATTGTTTAAATTTTGGTAATCCAAATGACCCAAAAGCTTTTGGCGATTTTGTGGCTGCCGTAAAAGGCGTTGCCAAGGCTTGTCAGTTTTTTGATGTGCCAGTGGTTAGCGGTAATGTGAGCTTTTATAATCAACAATCCGAAGATGGGGTTATTGTTCCGATTATTCCATCGCCAATTATCGGTATGGTTGGGCTTTTAAAAGATGCCAGACGTCATACAACGCTGCCGTTTAGACATAAAGGCGATATGATTTTTATGATCGGTCAATCGCGGGAGGATTTTAATGGTTCTGAATATATTCGTAAAGTGCATGGTGTTAAATCTTCTTTACCGCCTTTTTATGACGCCGAAGAAGAAAAAGATTTACACAGCGTGGTAGCTGGTGTTATTGATGCGCAGTTGGCCCGGTCGGTTCATGATGTCTCTAATGGGGGGGTGTTTTTTACCCTTTTTGAGTGTGCCGAACCGCTTGGGTTTGGTTTTGATATTACCACCGACGCAGAAATACGGAAAGATGCTTTTTTGTTTGGGGAATCGCAAAGCCGGGTCGTTGTTTCTGTGGCGCCTGAGAAACAAGACTTATTTGTGGATTATATGGTTGCCAGTGCGTTTCCTTTCTCAATTCTGGGTCATGTTACTAAAAGTGAAATTCGTATTGATGATGAATCCTTCGGTTTTATTGAAGACTTAAAAAAGATTTTCGATAATGGCCTTAAGCATTGGGTAGATGCCACTGTTTAAGTGTTGTGGCAAAGACAATGTTTTTTGTTTTGTGAATTATTAATTTTGTTTTTGAGGATTGGTCTAATTTTTTTACGGAAATAGATATAGAAATGAGTGTAAAACCTTACGGAAATCAAATTGGGTCAAAAAAGGAGCAGGTAACACAAATGTTTAACCGTATTGCGCCTAAATATGATTTACTTAATCATTTATTGTCTTTTCGAATCGATAAGCTTTGGCGCCGGCGGGTGGTGAAACTTATTAAACCGCTTCGTATGCCCGATGTATTGGATTTGGCTACGGGAACCGGTGATTTGGCTATTGCAATCGGTCGTAAAGTAAAACCCAATGTTATTTATGGGGTTGATATTTCTTCGGGTATGCTGGCTTTGGCTGCAAAAAAAGTATTGAAGCATCAACTTCAGCATAAAATAGTATTGAAGGAGGGCGATTCCGAAAATTTACCTTTCGAAAAACATTCGTTTGATGTGGTTACGGTTGCTTTTGGAGTTCGTAATTTTGAGAATTTACAGGCCGGACTGTCTGAGATGGCACGGGTGCTGCGTCCTGGCGGAATGGTGATCGTTCTCGAATTTTCTAAGCCTTTGTCGTTTCCCATGAAGCAGTTATATCGTCTGTATTTTACGCGTATTTTACCATGGTGGGGCGGACTCATTTCGCGCGATAAAGAAGCTTACTCTTATTTGCCGGCGTCGGTATTACAGTTTCCTGATGGTAAAGATTTTGATGATGAACTGGTAAAAGCCGGGTTAAATCCTGTGCGTCGATGGAAACAAACCTTTGGAATTGCCACCATTTATGTTGCTTTAAAGCCTGAACAATAAAAAACCGGCACATCCGTTTTCCCATTAGAAGATGTGTTATATTGATTTTTTTTATGAAGCTTCGGTTGTTAATTGTTTTTATGGTTGTTACAGGTTGTGTTTTGGCACAGCCCAATAAGCAACGCGTTCCTAATTTGCCGGGTTTCGATGCGAGTCCCATTCATTTTGGGTTTTACATTGGCTTTAATATGATGGATTTTCATGTAACGCATAAGAATCCCGCAATGCTTGGCGATGTTGAACCCCGGTATGCTGAAGTTACAGCGCTTAATCCGGGGATTAATCTTGGAATGGTCTCTTCTTTTCGCATCAATAAGTATTTGAATATTCGTTTGTTACCCGGTATTAGTTTTGGACAACGTGATCTTCTTTTTGTAGATGCTAATGGAGTTCAGGATGAAAAAGCGTTGGCTGTTAAGTCTACCTATTTGGAATGTCCCTTGTTGTTGAAATTCAGCGGGGCACGTATGACTAATGCAAAGCCTTTTTTTATTGCGGGTGTTAATCCCCGTTACGATCTGGCCAAATCGAAGAAGGATGGTATCGTTGTTCGCCCTTTTGATACCTATCTTGAGATTGGGGCCGGGTTTGATTCTTATATGACTTATTTCAGATTTTCTACAGAACTTAAGCTTTCGGTCGGGTTGAGGAACATTCTTGACCCTGATGGGACCGGCGAACCTGAAGATGTTTTGTATACAGAGGTGATGGATAAAATAACTTCGCGTATCTTTGTGCTTACTTTTTATTTCGAATAATCAATTTTGTTTTTTTATTAGTGCTTGCCCGGGAACTCTAATTATCGATAAGAAAGCTTTTTTCTGAGACTTTTTAAGTTAGGGGAAGAGTGCGTTTGCTGGTGTAAATGACTATTCTTAGGCCTGGAATAACGCAAAAGTTGGACTTTTTTTGCAAGCACTAAATAGAAGCCCTTTTTTATATTCAATGAAGACAGACATTGCTCTACGTATTTCTCCGGCCGAAGCTGCCAACGACGCAGTTTTGAAAAAATTGATGGCCGCTACAATTAAAGTTAAGCCGGCTCAAATATCAGCATTTCGAGTTGTTAAACGTTCCATTGATGCCCGACGTAATCCGGTCATGTTACAGCTCACCATAGAAGCATGGGTTGATGAAAAAATGCCGGTATTCCCGGACATTCACTTTGATTATCCTGATGTGTCAGCGGCACCCACAGTTATTGTTGTGGGAGCGGGGCCTGGTGGCTTTTTTGCAGCAATGCGTCTTATTGAGAGAGGTTTACGTCCGGTGGTCCTTGAGCGTGGCAAGTCGGTGAGTGAACGTAAAAAGGATGTTGCCTTATTAAACCGGAATCATCCGGTTAATTCTGAATCCAATTATGCTTTTGGGGAAGGTGGTGCCGGTACCTTTTCTGACGGAAAGCTTTATACCCGTAGTACTAAACGTGGCGATTTTAATCGTTTTCTTGAAATTTTATGTTTCCACGGTGCTGATAAAGATATATTGATTGATGCTCATCCGCACATTGGGACAGATAAGTTACCCGGCATTATGCGAAGCATTCGTGAAACCATTATCAGCAGTGGAGGCGAGGTTCATTTTCAAACACGGGTGGACGATTTTATTTTGGACGGGGATCGTTTAACAGGCGTTATTACTGCCAATGCAGATAAGGTTTATGGCGAGGCTGTGGTTTTAGCCACGGGTCATTCAGCCCGTGACATATATGAATTATTACATCGTAGGGAGGTTTTGATTGAAGCAAAGCCCTGGGCTTTGGGTGTGCGAGTGGAGCATCCGCAGGAGCTTGTCGATCAGATTCAGTACCATACCCCCGAAGGACGGGGGGATTATCTACCGGCAGCTTCGTATAGTTTTTCGTGTCAGGTGGAACAGCGGGGGGTTTATTCTTTTTGTATGTGCCCCGGAGGTTTTATCGTTCCGGCAATGACAGGCCCCGACGAAATGGTGGTGAACGGGATGTCGGCATCTGGACGTAACAGCCCTTTTGCTAACAGTGGAATGGTTGTAGAGGTGCATCCCGAGGATTTGAAAGGTTATGAGCAGTATGGCCCTTTGTCAGGTTTGATGTTTCAGCGCGAGGTGGAAAGGTCTTGTTATATCAATGGAGGTAAAAATAATATTGCACCGGCACAAATGTTAACCGATTTTGTGGATGGCCGTTTGTCTGCCGATTTGCCTGAAACGTCATATCTGCCTGGCGTGATAGCTTCTCCATTGCATTTTATTTTACCCGATATGGTAGCCGGACGCTTACGTCAGGGGTTTGAGCAGTTTGGGAAGTGGGCGCGTGGCTTTTTAACCGACGAAGCGATTGTGTTAGGGGTTGAGTCGCGAACATCTTCACCCGTTCGTATTCCGCGGTTACCTGACACATTAAGTCATCCACAAATTACAAACCTTTATCCTTGTGGGGAAGGGGCTGGCTATGCTGGTGGTATAGCTTCATCGGCTCTTGATGGTGAGCGTTGTGCCGATCGTATTGCGGACAGGTTGACGCGTTAATCGTGATGTGCGTGTCGTCGAAATTCAGCACAGATGATGGCTGTGGCAACACCTACATTTAGCGATTCTGAGGTGATATGTGCGGGTGGAAACGATGGAATTGTGATTTTTTCCGTGATTTGCTTTGCTGTTTCAGGCTTGATGCCATTTCCTTCGTTGCCCATTACTATAATGCCTGTGTTTTGAAGTGGTGAAGAATAAATGTTTTTCCCTTCCAAAAAAGCGCCATATACAGGTGTTTGATTGCAATTGTGGTAATCTTCCAAAAATTGAGACAATGATGAGGTGTAGTGAACATTTACTCTGGCCATTCCGCCCATTGATGCTTGCACAACTTTGGGATTAAACCAGTCTACCGTGTCATCACTACAAATGATATGTTGTATCCCGAACCAGTCGGCCAGCCGGATGATGGTCCCCAGATTTCCCGGATCTTGTATGCCATCCAACGCGAGGGTTAATTCGTCCTTGATGGCATCAATTTTGATGTCAAATGTGGGCTGCTTAAAAAGTGCCAGAACGTTTTGAGGGGTTTTTAATAAAGAAGCGCTGGTGAGCTCTTCTTTGCTGATAAGAACAGGCGTGGTTGAGGTCGTTAATGGACTCGGATATGTCCAGTCTTTAGTGCAGGCAATCAAATGAGGTTGGAAGCCAGTCTTCAATAATTCATTAACTGTTTTTTCGCCTTCGGCTAAGAACAACCCTGTGAGGTTTCGTTGTTTTTTTTGTGCCATTGAGGCAATCAGTCGCTTCTGATTCTTACTTAGCATGATACATTTTTTTACCTTTACCCGCAAAAGTAGTAATATTACCTCATTGTTGGAGTCTGAACAATCGCTTTAACAGGCTTTTGTTGATTATTAATTTTAAAAAAGCAGGAATGCGCACACAGGTTCGTTTTTTTCTTTTGGTTTCTGTCGGAATTGTTTTAATGCTGGCTTTTAATGCTTGTAATTCCACAAAGTATGTTCCTGAAGGAGAACGTTTGCTCAGGCGTGTAAGCATTAAAACTTCTTCTTCTGAAATATCGAAAGAGGATCTGAAATTGTATTTACGTCAGGATGGGAATTTGCGCATTTTGGGTATATGGCGTTTACATCTGGGGGTTTACAATCTTTCTGGCCGTGATGAGTCAAAAGGGTTTAACCGATGGCTTAGACGAATTGGAGAAGCGCCGGTTATTTTTGACTCCACATTGGTTGATCGTTCTGTGGAGCAGATGTCTTTATATATGCGCAATCAGGGCTATTATCTTTCTGAAGTGACGGATACAGTTATTTTTCCATCACGGCGAAAAGCAAGGGTTGTTTATAATATCCAGTCCGGTCCGCAGTATAAAATTAATAACCTTAGTTATCGCATTGAGGATGACAGTCTGGCAACGTTTTTTTATCGCGATACCACACGTACTCTGCTGAGGAAAGGTCGTGGCTTTACGTCTGACATACATGACCGGGAGAGGGACCGTATTACTCGTAATTTGCAAAATAAAGGGTTTTATAATTTTTCGAAAGAGTATATGTACTTTATAGCCGATAGTTCTGTCGGCAATTATCGGATAAATGATACATTGGTTTTGGTGCGTCCTCCTGAAAATGTGGCTGGCCGTAATAAAAATGGGAGTCATACCCGGTATGTAATCGGCGATGTCTATTTTCAGGTGGGAGAAGATTACCAAATGGGCGAAGATTTCTCTTCAGCCTCATCGGCTTTGCCGGATACTGTTTTTCTGTCGGGTTTTTATATCGTATTTAAGGACAAACTTGATTTTAAACCTGATGTTTTGATTAATAGTAGCTACATATATCCAGGCGATTTGTATCAGGCCGATTTGGTTGAAAAAACACAATCGTTGCTAAGTGGCTTACGGATTTTTAAATATATCAACATTCGATTTCGTGAATTACCGGGAGTGATGGATGAGAATGGTAATCACATACTGAACTGTATTGTTCAAGTGGTTCCCGGCCGTTATCAGTCGGTTGCTTTTGAGCTTGAGGGTACCAACTCATCCGGGAATCTTGGTGCAGCAGGGAATGTTAAGTATCAGCATAAAAATGTGTTTAATGGGGCTGAGATGTTTACTTTCAATACCCGGTTGTCCCGTCAAAATCAGTTTGTGACTAAGAGTGGCGCCAGTGAAGACTTTAACACCACCGAAATAGGGGGTGAGGCTTCGGTTGTTTTTCCTTCTTTTATTTTACCGTTTAAAATAGAGAAGTTTCGACAGCGTTACAATCCCAAGACAACCATATCGATGGCTTATAATTATCAGGAGCGTCCCGACTATACCCGGACGATTGCCAATATGAGGTATGGTTATACCTGGAAGGCTCACAGGTATAGCACACACTCTTTCTTTCCCATCGACTTTAATCTGGTTAATATTCCGGTGGTCGATTCTACTTTTCAGGCGGCCATTGAAAATACTTTTCTTAAATATACTTATGAGGATCACTTAATCCTGAATCTTAACTACACTTATCTGTATAATCAGCAGCAGATTGGTCGCAGATTCAATCCTTTCTGGTATTTTAGGTACACTTTTGAATCGGCAGGTAATGCGTTAGATATTTTCAGGCCTTTTTGGGAAAAGTCTTCATCGGGTGATTATAGTACTATTTTGGGCATCAGGTACGCACAATATGTTAAGACTGATTTCGACCTGCGTTATCACCAACCCATAAATAGGGTGACTTCTCTTACTTACAGGCTGTTTGTCGGGGTCGGATTGCCTTATGGTAATCTGGATGTGCTTCCTTTTGAGAAACGTTATTTTTCAGGCGGAGCAAATAGTATCAGGGCCTGGCCGGTTAGAGGACTGGGGCCGGGAACCTACAAGGAGACAACGTCTGCTTTTTATAATCAATCGGCCGATATCAAGCTGGAAATGAATGCTGAATATCGATTCCCTCTATTCTGGCTACTTGAGGGTGCTTTTTTTCTTGATGTTGGTAACATCTGGAGTATTCGTTCCAGTAGCAGTCTTGATGGTGGCTTGTTTGAATGGGATAAATTTTATAAGCAACTGGCTATAGGAACCGGTTTTGGAACTCGTTTTGATTTTAACTATTTTATTTTTCGTATTGATACAGGACTTAAGCTGCATGACCCGGCGGCTGTTGATGGTGAGCAGTGGATTCCTGTATCACGCCGGTTTACCTGGGACGATGTTGCATTTAACTTTGCCATAGGTTATCCTTTCTGATATTAAATAGCAGGGAGTATGGGGTTTTGCTTTTTTGAATTAAGTGATAACGTTTGATGATAAATTGGAATCGGAAGTTTAGCTTTTATCATAAAAAAGAGACTGTCTGAATATAGACAGTCTCTTTTTTATGATGTATATAGTAAGAAGATTAAGCTTTACCAGCTGATCCCAATACATTTTTGTTTTTGTGCATGTAAAGTTCTTTCAAACTATCGCGTGCAGGTCCTAAATATTTCCGTGGGTCAAATTCCTCTGGTTTTTCTGCCATCACTTTTCTGATAGCTGCAGTCATAGCCAAACGCCCGTCAGAGTCGATGTTAATTTTACAAACGGCTGATTTGGCAGCTCTGCGTAATTGTTCTTCAGGTATACCAACAGCTTCTTTCATTGCGCCACCATATTTGTTGATTGTTGCAACATGCTCTTGGGGCACTGACGAAGAACCGTGAAGTACAATTGGGAATCCAGGAATTCTTTTTTCAATTTCTTCCAGAATATCAAATTTCAATGGCGGTGGTACCAAAATACCGTCGGCATTACGGGTACACTGTTCGGGCGTAAATTTGTGTGCGCCATGTGATGTTCCTATTGAAATAGCCAATGAATCAACACCAGTCCGTTTTACGAAATCTTCAACTTCTTCGGGACGTGTGTAAGATGAATGTTCAGCAACAACGTCGTCTTCAACACCGGCCAATACGCCTAGTTCGCCTTCTACGGTTACGTCATGAGCATGTGCGTATTCAACGACTTTTTTAGTTAATGCGATGTTGTCTTCATATGAATGAGATGATCCATCAATCATGACTGATGAGAAACCGTTTTCAATACAGTCTTTACAAAGTTCAAATGTGTCACCATGATCAAGGTGAAGTACGATTGGAATTTCGTAACCTAATTCTTTTGCATATTCAACAGCTCCCTTGGCCATGTTGCGAAGCAAGGTTGCATTGGCATACTTGCGTGCACCAGATGATACCTGAAGAATAACAGGTGATTTGGTTTCAACACATGCCATTACAATGGCTTGCATTTGTTCCAGATTATTGAAGTTATAAGCCGGGATGGCATAACCTCCGGCAACGGCTTTAGCAAAAATTTCTTTGCTGTTCACCAGTCCTAATTCTTTGTAACTAACTGCCATTTTTTATTGTTTTATATTGGTTATATACTTAGTCAGGGACGTTATCGTCCTAAAAGCAAGACAAAAGTAATCAATGATTATTACTTATACAATTATAATTTAATGACCTGGATTAGGTTTACGTTTTATAAGTGTAATTTAACTTTTTACGAGAATTTTATATTTTTGTACTGTTCTTTTCAACATTATTATTTATAATATTGGTTTTTAGTGCTAGCCTGAAAATTTTAGCTTCAGAGTAAGAATGTGTTATTTCTGAGCTGGAAAAATGTGGGTTACTGTCGTAAATAGTCATTTGGAAAGAGTGCGTAGCGAAAAGTGGTGATTTCTTGCTGAGCTGGCACTATTAATAAATAATTGAGCGTAAGAATTAAATGTTTTTTGAGTGGTGTAGGTTATATAAATTAATATTCGTTGTTTAAATAAATTAGGTTGTTGTAAAATTTTAATAATATATGAATCAGGGAAATAGAGATGGGTTTGCCAGCCGGTTTGGCGTAATTGCTGCGGCGGCCGGGTCGGCAGTGGGATTGGGCAATGTTTGGCGGTTTCCTTATGTTGTCGGTGAAAATGGTGGCGGTGCTTTTCTTTTGGTTTATTTAGGTTTTGTTTTGGCCATTGGTGTGCCTGTTATGCTATCTGAATTATTAATTGGCCGCAAGTCACAGCGCAACATTTTTGGCGCATTTCATGTGCTGGCTCCGGGCCGGCCTTGGTTTTTGATTGGCTTAATGGGTGTTGGAGCGGCCTTCATGATACTCTCTTTTTACAGTGTTGTGGCCGGTTGGACCATGGAATATTTGTATTTGGCTTTTACAAATCAGTTAGCAACAGTGTCATCGGTCGAACTTAATCAGATTTTTAGTGAGGTTAAGTCGGGCGCCTGGCGACCGGTGTTTTTTATGGTTGTTTTTATGGCCATGACTGCTTTTATTGTAAAATCGGGTATTAATAAAGGTATTGAGAAATATTCAAAACTTTTGATGCCTGTCCTTTTTGTGATAATAGTGCTGCTGTGCATTCGCTCTGTAACATTGGAGGGTGCCTCTGCCGGACTTGAATTTTTGTTTCGCCCCGATTTCAGCAGGATCACGCCTCATGTTGTGCTGGAAGCTTTGGGACAAGCTTTTTTCTCGTTAAGTCTGGGGATGGGGGTGATGGCGACCTATGGTTCCTATATTAAAAAGGGCGAGTCGCTGGGAAAAACAGCCATATCCGTTTCTCTCACCGATACTGCGATTGCTATATTGTCTGGTATTGCCATTTTTCCTGCGGTCTTTGCTTTTGGTATAGAGCCGGGGGCTGGTCCCGGACTCGTTTTTGTGACTTTGCCCGGAATATTTAGTAAAATGATAGGTGGCTATTTTTTTGCTTTTATCTTTTTTGCGCTTTTGGTTATTGCGGCTTTAACTTCATCAATATCGCTTCTTGAAGTCGTGGTTGCTTATTTTACAGAGGAGCTTAAAATGAGACGGCGGGCGGCCACATGGTTGGCGGCAGGCCTTATGACGCTGCTTGGATTGATTTGTGCTTTTAATTCTACTGTATTTAATTTATTCGATAATACGTCTTCGAACATTTTGTTGCCTTTGGGCGGTTTCTTTATTGTTGTTTTCGTTGGTTGGTTTTTGGGCCATAATATTGTGCGCAGTGAATTAGAGGCCGATGGCCGGGTGGCTCGTTATTTCCATTTGTTTCTTGTAGTCATAAAAATAGTAGCTCCAGTTGCCATCGCTTTGGTGTTTTTAAATCAGTTGGGGTTGATTAATTTTTAGATCGCCTGATCTCTTTTTGTTGATTTTCTGAATTTTTGTTTTTAATTTTTGGACAAAAATGTGGAAAGACTTTTTGTCATTTACCCGTCGGGAACAAAGGGGGCTGATTGTTTTATTTGTAATCATAATTGTGGTAATTGGCCTTAGAATCGTGTGCCCATTGATGATACCACCGGTTGATTTTTCCCAGTATGTGTCTGATGTAACTTCAGTTGAAGAGACCTCAGTCGGGAACTCGGAGGTTGATGAAACGGTTTTATGTTTGCAGCAATCTTTTAACCCCAATACCGTTACCCGTGAAGCGCTTATTTCTTATGGTGTTGGCCGGAAAGTCGCCGATAACTGGGTGGCTTATTTACAAAAGGGCGGTTATTTCAAGAAAAAAGAGGATGTCCGGAAAATTTATGGGTTGAATGAGGACGTTTATCAGCAGCTGAAAGATTTTTTGGATATGGGTGTCGATGAACAAGTCAAACCGAAATCCGAAACTCCTTTGTTTGATAATTGGATTGATCTGAACTCGATAGATCGTTCAGAACTGAAATCGTTGGGCTGCAGAAATGAGATTATTGATAGCTTACTTTTATTAAAAGAAGAGTTTTGGTTTCCATCGCGTGTTCGTGAATCCTTATTATGTCAGTGGAATAATGATTCACTGTTGAAAGTCAAGACAACGTTAAAACCCCGATTCAAAAAATCAAATGATGATTTTTTTGTTATTGGCATGAATTTGTCTGATACAGCTGATTGGGCGGCGTTACCGGGCATTGGTCCGGTGCTGAGCCGTCGGATTGTTGCCTATCGCAATCGTCTTGGGGGTTTTGCTCAGGTTGATCAGCTAATGGAAGTTTATGGAATTTCTCCGCATTTGTTTGATCAATTAAGGCCTTACCTGCGTATTGATAGATTGTCACTGCGAACAATCAATGTTAATACAGCATCTTTAAGTCGACTTCGGAATCATCCGTATCTCGATTATTATAAAGCGAGAGCTATTGTTGAAGGTCGGCGTGCAAAAAAGAGATTTAACCAAATTGACGAATTATTAAATCTGGATGGTTTTGATACAGTCGGATGGCATAAAACGCGTTATTATTTATCTGTCACAGATTAGTTGGGACATCTTTTCGTCCGAAAGTTGTGATGTCATGGTGTTCATTAAGCATTTTAATGGCATTTTTTCAAATGGGTATGACGGATTAAATATTTGTTTTTTAAAAGTATACTGATGTAGTGGCAGCTAATTGGGATATTTCTGCTGCGGGGATAAATTGAATTAATGACAAAATAATTGATTTTTCTTTGACGTTAATGAAAAAAATCTTCAAAAATTTGTAGCTGTAAGGAAACTTCCTTTTCTTTGCAGTCGAAAAAATAAACCTGTTTAATTTTTATGTCTCTAACAGACTGAAAGCAGGATTATTATTTGTAATTTTGCAAGCCAAAAAAAATTAAAACACATAATTATGATAATTGTACCTATTAAAGAAGGCGAAAACATCGAAAGAGCTTTAAAGAAATTTAAAAGAAAATTTGAAAAGACTGGTACTATGCGTGAATTACGTTCACGTCAGGCATTTACCAAGCCTTCTGTTGTTAGCCGTGAGCAAAGAATGAAAGCTATATACGTTCAGCAATTACAGCGCGAGGAAGAATAGGCTTGTTCCGATATTTTTTTTCTTGTGTAGTGTCTTATTTATCTCTCTTTTTTTCGTATATTCGTTGAAAGAGGAGATTGATAAGACATTTTTGTTTATGCGCCATATAGAGAGCTTTTTAGGGTATCTGCAAAATGAAAAACGCAGTTCCCATCATACTCAAGTAGCTTACCAACACGATTTGGAGCAGTTTTTTGCCTTTCTTGGTGGTGACGAAACTGCGTTGTTGGCGTCCGTAAAGCCCAAAACCGTCCGTAACTGGATCGTAGAATTGCATAAAGCAGATATGTCACCGCGTACCATTCATCGTAAGATATCTTCGGTTAGGACTTTTTTTAAATACCTCCAACGATTAGGTATTATAGATGGAAATCCCGCAGCATCAGTTAATCTTCCAAAAACTCCCAAGCGTTTGCCTTTGTTTGTGAAGGAGCAAGAAATGGAGTTATTGCTGGATCACACCGATTTTGGAGACGATTATGAAGGCGTAAGAAATAAGCTGATACTGGAGCTTTTTTATGATACAGGAATGCGACTGTCCGAACTGGTTGAACTGCGCCATAGAGATGTTGATTTGACGGAGAAGATGGTTAAAGTATTAGGTAAAGGTAACAAAGAGCGCATTATTCCGCTGACAAATGAATCAGTTCTGCTGTTCAAAAGGTATAATGATGTTAAAAACGATACTTTTGGAACAACAGTTGAGCCTTGGTTGTTTCTTACTTCAAAGGGTGCAAAGATATACCATAAGTTAGTTTACCGGGTTGTTCATTCTTCTCTTCAGATGGTGACAACCATGCAAAAGAAAAGCCCTCATATTCTGAGGCATACTTTTGCGACCGTTCTGTTGAATCGTGGGGCCGATCTTAATGCGATTAAAGAATTGCTGGGTCACGCCAATTTAAATGCCACGCAAGTATACGCACACAACACTTTTGAGAAATTAAATGCTATTTATAAACAAGCTCATCCACGAGCTGAAAAATAAGGAGGCGAGATTATGAATATTACCATTCAATCTGTTCACTTCGATGCTGCTGAGCGGCTGGAGCAATTTATTCAACAAAAAGTTGGAAAATTGGATCAATTTTTTGAAGGCATCATCAAAGCGGAGGTTATTCTGCGGCTTGACAAGTCCGAGAGTCTTGAGAACAAAGTCACAGAAATAAGCCTTGATATTCCTGGCCAAAAATTGTTTGCTAAGAAACAAAGTAAAACGTTTGAGGAGGCTGTTGATTTATCGTGTGATGCTCTTCGCAAGCAGTTGGAAAAGCGAAAGGAAAAGATTAAAACCAAATAATTTAAAAAAGGATTTATTATTTTGCGTTGTTTGCAAAATTGTTTTACATTTGCACACCAATTTCAGTGTTTAAGCTGGATTTAAAGCTAATTAATAGGCTGGTTATCAATCATGATCAGCCTATTGAACTGAAATAAAGGAGGTATTTTATCCGACGTTTTTGCGGGTGA
The DNA here is from genome assembly GCF_052400685.1 of Geofilum sp. OHC36d9. Classification (NCBI taxonomy): domain Bacteria; kingdom Pseudomonadati; phylum Bacteroidota; class Bacteroidia; order Marinilabiliales; family Marinilabiliaceae; genus Geofilum; species Geofilum sp. OHC36d9. The sequence continues at coordinate 138,152 of NZ_JBQTGJ010000004.1, read as the reverse complement.
AAAACAGCCTTTTAGTTCAACGTTGGTAAGAGGAAATGCATCTGAAATTGATGTTTTTCTGATTTTTAATCACTAACTTTGTTAGCTTTAATGATTTGCGGGAGTAGCTCAGTTGATAGAGCATTAGCCTTCCAAGCTAAGGGTCGCGGGTTTGAGTCCCGTTTCCCGCTCTGAGGTTGCCGATGTAGCTCAGGGGTAGAGCGCTTCCTTGGTAAGGAAGAGGTCATGGGTTCAATTCCCATCATTGGCTCAAGTAAGTAAAAATTACGGTTTCAATATTGTTCTAATTGTCTTAAATTATCTAGTACTATGGCTAAAGAAACATTTCAAAGGACGAAGCCTCACGTTAATATCGGTACTATTGGTCACGTCGACCACGGTAAAACTACCCTTACTGCTGCTATCACTACCGTTTTAGCAAAAAAAGGGTTGTCCGAAGTTAAGAGTTTCGATTCTATTGACAACGCTCCAGAAGAAAAAGAGCGTGGTATTACTATTAACACCGCTCACGTTGAGTATTCTACTGAAAAACGTCACTATGCTCACGTAGACTGTCCAGGTCACGCTGACTATGTAAAGAACATGGTTACCGGTGCTGCCCAGATGGACGGAGCTATTCTTGTTTGTGCTGCTACTGATGGTCCTATGCCTCAGACTCGTGAGCACATCCTTTTGGCTCGTCAGGTAAACGTTCCCCGTATTGTCGTATTCCTTAACAAAGTGGATATGGTTGACGATGAGGAATTGTTGGAACTGGTTGAGATGGAAGTTCGTGACCTATTGAATTTTTATTCTTTTGATGGTGACAATACCCCTGTAATTCTTGGTTCAGCTCTTGGTGCTTTGAATGGTGAAGAAAAATGGGAAGATAAAATCATGGAATTGATGAATGCTGTTGATGAATGGATTCCTCTGCCTCCCCGTGATGTTGAAAAACCTTTCTTGATGCCTGTTGAAGACGTATTCTCTATCACTGGTCGTGGTACTGTTGCTACCGGTCGTATTGAAACCGGTATCATTAAAACTGGTGAAGAAATGGAAATCATCGGTTTGGGTTCTGAAGGCAAAAAGACCGTTTGTACAGGTGTTGAGATGTTCCGTAAAATTCTTGATGAAGGTCAGGCTGGTGACAACGTTGGTTTGTTGCTTCGCGGTATCGACAAAAAAGAAATTAAACGTGGTATGGTTTTGGCTAAACCAGGATCAATCACACCTCATACCAAATTTAAAGCTGAGGTTTATGTGTTGAAAAAAGAAGAAGGTGGTCGTCATACCCCTTTCCACAACAAATATCGTCCTCAGTTCTATCTTCGTACCTTGGATATCACTGGTGAAATCACTCTTCCTGAAGGAACTGAAATGGTTATGCCTGGTGATAATGTAACAATGACTGTTGAGTTGATCTACCCTGTAGCTCTCAACGTTGGTTTACGTTTTGCCATCCGCGAAGGCGGCCGTACCGTTGGTGCTGGTCAGGTAACTGAAATTCTTCAATAATTCAATATTAAGAATTAATCATATAAGGTTGAAATCGGTTTCCTGATTTCAACCTTTTATACGGGTGTAGCTCAGTTGGTAGAGCACTGGTCTCCAAAACCAGGTGTCGGGAGTTCGAGTCTCTCCTCCCGTGCTTTGTTTACTAATCCGGTTTAACCGCGCGTTGACATGAAAAAAATTAAAGTTTATTTTCAGGAAGTTTATAACGAGTTAGTTAATAAAACTTCCTGGCCTACATGGGCCGAATTACAAAATAGTGCCATTGTTGTTATGGTTGCTTCTGTAATTATAGCCATGGTTATATTTGTAATGGATTTTTCTTTTGATAATCTGCTTGAGTGGGTATACACTAAGCTGTATTAATAATACGTAGAACAGAATGGCTGATATTGATAAAAAATGGTATGTACTTCGTGCTATCGGAGGAAAGGAAAAGAAAGTAAAGGAGTACATAGAAAGTGAAATCGCCAGCCTGAACCTGCAGGATTATGTAACCCAGGTTTTGATCCCTACCGAAAGAGTGTATCAGATTCGAAATGGGAAAAAAATCAGTAAGGACCGTAATTTTTTCCCGGGCTATGTTATGATTGAAGCAGCTTTGGTTGGTGAGGTTCCTCATGTTTTGAAGAATATCCCTAACGTGATAGGTTTTTTAACGGATCGTAACGATATTCCAACCCCCATGCGCGAAGCTGAGGTGAATCGTATGTTGGGTAAAGTTGATGAACTTTCAGAAACAACCGAAGAACTCAATAATCCTTTCTTTGAAGGTGAAAGTGTTAAGGTTACTGATGGTCCGTTTAATGGTTTTACGGGTGTTATCGAAGAAGTTAACAGTGACAAACGTAAGCTGAAAGTAATGGTCAAAATTTTTGGCCGTAAAACACCGTTAGAATTAAGTTTTTTACAGGTCGTTAAAGAGTAGTTTCTTATTTAGTAGCGGGGCTTCCAGGATGAGTTAAACGACTTATCTCTACAAATGAAGATCTTTCTTACCAACGAACTGATATTTTAATAACCAATATGAATTGCTACAATGGCTAAAGAAGTAGAAACTTTTATTAAGCTTCAAATTAAAGGTGGCGCAGCTAATCCATCACCACCGGTGGGCCCTGCTTTGGGTGCAAAGGGTGTGAACATTATGGAATTTTGTAAGCAGTTCAATGGCCGTACACAGGATAAAGGCGGAAAAGTCTTGCCTGTGGTTATTACCGTTTACAAAGACAAATCATTTGATTTTGTAATTAAAACCCCGCCGGCAGCTGTTCAGCTGTTGGATGTGGCCAAGGTAAAATCAGGCTCAGCTGAACCTAACCGTGTAAAGGTTAGTTCTGTTACCTGGGAACAGGTAAAAGCTATTGCCGAAGATAAAATGGCCGATTTGAATTGTTTTACTGTGGATTCTGCAATGAGGATGATTGCCGGTACCGCCAGAAGTATGGGAATTACCGTTGATGGTGATTTTCCGGGTAACAATTAAAACTTGTTTGCAAAAATGACAAAACTAACAAAGAATAAAAAGTTAGCTTTAGCGAAGGTTGATGCCGATAAGGTTTATACCATTGAGGAGGCTGCCGACCTGGTAAAGGAAATGACTTTTACTAAGTTTGATGCTTCTATTGATATAGATATTCGTTTAGGTGTAGACCCGCGTAAAGCTAATCAAATGGTACGTGGTGTGGTTACTCTGCCTAACGGAACCGGTAAAGAAACCAAAGTTTTGGTTCTTTGTACGCCCGAAAAGGAAGAGGAAGCTAAGGCTGCAGGTGCAGACTTCGTTGGTTTGGACGATTATATCGAAAAAATCAAAGGTGGTTGGACCGACGTTGATGTTATCATTACCATGCCCAGTGTAATGGGTAAAGTAGGTGCCCTTGGACGCGTATTGGGACCACGGGGTTTGATGCCAAACCCTAAAAGTGGTACAGTTACCATGGAAATTGGAAAGGCTGTGAAAGAAGTTAAAGCCGGTAAAATTGACTTTAAAGTCGATCGTTATGGTATTATTCACACCTCTGTGGGTAAAGTATCTTTCAGTCCCGAACAAATTGTGGAAAACGTTAAGGAATTTATCAGTATGGTTAATAAGTTGAAACCCTCTTCTGCTAAAGGAACGTACGTAAAAAGCATATTCCTGTCGAGTACCATGAGTCCTGGAATTCGAATTGAACCCAAGTTTCTTGAGGTTTAATGTTTAATTTAAAGCGAAATTTGGAATCATGAAAAAGACTGAAAAAGCTACTATAATTAATGGTCTGGTCGACATTCTTACCGAGTACAGCCACTTTTATCTGACTGACACAAATGGTTTGAATGCAGGCGCAACCAGTGCACTTCGTCGTCTCTGCTACCAAAAAGACGTGAAAATGTTGGTGGTTAAAAACACCTTGTTTAAAAAAGCGATCGAGCAGAGTGAGAAAAGTATCGAGGGTTTAGATGTTGCTCTCAAAGGAACATCAGCCGTTCTTTTTTGTAATACAGGTAATATGCCTGCTAAGTTGATCAAAGATTTTCGCAAAAAAGAAGCGCTACCTGTTTTTAAAGGTGCTTATGTTGAAGAATCAGTTTATATTGGCGAGAGCCAGTTAGACGCTCTTTCAAACATCAAATCAAAAGAAGAGTTACTGGGCGATGTTATCGCATTGTTGCAATCACCTATCAAGAATGTTGTTTCTGCACTTCAATCAGGTGGAAATACAATTCATGGTGTGCTACAGACTTTAGAGAAGAGAAATTAAAATTTTACTAACAGAAATTTATTAACACTTACAAAAATGGCAGATATTAAAAAACTTGCAGAAGAATTAGTTAATTTAACTGTAAAAGAAGTTAGTGAACTGGCTAACGTATTGAAAGAAGAATATGGTATTGAGCCTGCTGCTGCAGCTGTTGCTGTTGCTGGTGCTGCTGCTGGTGCTGGCGAGGAAGCTGCTGCACAAACTGAGTTCGACCTCATTCTTAAATCTGCAGGTGGCTCTAAATTAGCCATCGTTAAGCTTGTAAAAGAAATGACAGGTGTCGGTTTGAAAGAAGCTAAAGAATTAGTAGACAAAGCACCAGCTGCTATTAAAGAAAAAGTTTCTAAAGAAGAAGCTGAGTCATTAAAAACGCAATTAGAAGAAGCTGGAGCAGAAGTTGAACTTAAGTAATCAGATAACCCTTGTATAAAGGGAGACGGTTTAGGAATCCGCATTGCGGAATCCTAAACCTTTTTATGCTTGTATGTTATTAAGTTCAATTAATTAGTTGATAGATGACTCCAAATACTGCCGAAAGAATTAGCTTTGCTACTATCAAGAATCAATTGTCATATCCTGATTTTCTTGAGATTCAATTAAAGTCTTTCCGTGAATTCTTTCAGTTGGGTTCTACACCCGAAGAGCGGAAGAGTGAAGGGTTGAATCAAGTATTTTTGGAAAATTTTCCGATTACTGATACCCGAAACAATTTTGTACTCGAATTTATCGATTACAATATTGATCCACCGCGGTACACTATTGATGAGTGTATTGAACGTGGGTTATCTTATAGTGTACCTCTTAAAGCTAAACTGAAGCTTTATTGTACCGATCCTGAACATGAAGATTTTGATACCGTGGTTCAGGATGTTTATCTCGGCACGGTACCTTATATGACCGACAAAGGTAGCTTCATTATTAATGGGGCGGAGCGTGTTATCGTTTCTCAGCTGCACCGGTCGCCAGGCGTTTTCTTTGGCCAAAGTATTCATGCCAATGGCACGAAACTTTATTCGGCTCGTATCATCCCCTTAAAAGGATCCTGGATTGAGTTTGCAACAGACATCAATAATGTGATGTATGCCTACATCGATCGTAAGAAGAAATTGCCTGTTACAACACTTTTACGTGCGATTGGTTATGAAGGGGATAAGGATATTCTTGGAATTTTTGACCTGGCCGATGAACTAAAGGTGTCTAAAGCTACGTTGAAAAAAGTCGTGGGACGTCGTCTTGCTGCCCGTGTGCTTAAATCATGGATAGAAGATTTCGTGGACGAAGATACGGGTGAAGTGGTATCTATTGAGCGTAACGAAGTTATTATTGACCGTGAAACGGTATTGGAAAATGAACATATTGACGAAATCGTTGATTCTGGTGTGAAAACCATCCTTTTGCACAAGGAACTTATAAATAGTAACGATTTTGCTCTCATTTATAATACCCTTCAAAAGGATCCTTGTAACTCCGAAAAGGAAGCTGTTGTCCATATTTATCGTCAGTTACGGAATGCCGAGCCACCAGATGAGGCTACGGCTCGTGATGTGATTGATAAACTTTTCTTTTCTGATAAACGATATGATTTAGGCGACGTTGGTCGTTACCGAATCAATAAGAAACTGAATCTGGATGTTGAGCTTGGCACCAAAGTGTTGACTAAAGCCGATATCATTGCTATTATAAAATATCTGATCGAGCTGGTTAATTCTAAAACTGATGTTGATGATATTGACCACTTGAGCAACCGTAGGGTAAGAACTGTGGGTGAACAGTTGTCCAATCAGTTTGGAGTCGGATTGGCGCGTATGGCTCGTACTATTCGTGAGCGTATGAACGTTCGCGATAATGAGGTTTTTACACCTATTGATCTGATTAACAGTAAGACACTTTCTTCTGTCATTAACAGCTTTTTCGGAACCAATGCTTTATCGCAGTTTATGGATCAGACCAACCCGTTGGCCGAGGTTACCCATAAAAGGCGTATGTCTGCTTTGGGTCCTGGTGGTTTGTCGCGTGAGCGTGCCGGCTTTGAAGTTCGTGACGTTCACTATACTCACTATGGCCGTTTGTGTCCGATTGAAACGCCTGAAGGACCTAACATTGGTTTGATATCTTCTCTTTGCGTATTTGCCAAAATTAATGATTTGGGTTTCATCGAAACTCCTTATCGTAAGGTAGATGATAAAAAAGTTGACTTGACCAATGAAGGAGTTGTCTATTTAAGTGCCGAAGAAGAAGAGGCTAAAACAATTGCGCAGGCGAATGCGCCGCTTGATGAAAATGGCGTTTTTGTTAACCAGCGTGTGAAAGCTCGTTTGGAAGGTGACTTCCCGGTTGTTGAACCGGAGGAAGTGGCCTTGATGGACGTTGCACCTAACCAAATTGCTTCGGTGGCTGCATCGCTTATTCCTTTCCTGGAACATGATGATGCAAACCGTGCTTTGATGGGATCTAACATGATGCGGCAGGCTGTTCCGTTGCTTCGTTCTGAATCTCCTATTGTTGGAACAGGCCTGGAAGCACCGCTGGCTCGCGATTCACGTACGCAGGTTGTTGCTGAAGGTGATGGTGTTGTTGAGTATGTCGATGCCGAAGAAATCGTTATTCGTTATGATTTGACTGACGAACAACGTTTTGTTAGTTTCGACCCGGATACAAAACGTTATCCTTTGACGAAATTCCTCAAAACGAACCAAAGCACCAGTATTAATTTACGTCCTATTGTTGAAAAGGAACAACGGGTGGTTAAAGGTCAGATTCTGACGGAAGGTTATGCGACTGAAAAGGGTGAATTGGCACTTGGACGTAATCTTAAGGTGGCTTTCATGCCCTGGAAAGGTTACAACTTTGAGGATGCCATCGTTTTAAATGAACGCATGGTGCGGGAAGACATTTTCACGTCTATCCATATTGATGAATATTCGCTGGAGGTAAGGGATACCAAACGTGGTTTGGAAGAACTTACAGCTGATATTCCCAATGTGAGTGAAGAAGCTACCAAGGATTTGGATGAAAATGGTTTGATTCGCGTTGGTGCTCATGTTAAGCCTGGAGACATATTAATCGGAAAAATTACGCCTAAAGGCGAAAGTGATCCTACACCTGAAGAAAAATTGCTTCGCGCCATTTTTGGCGAAAAAGCAGGTGATGTTAAAGATGCTTCATTAAAAGCATCACCATCTTTAAAGGGTGTTGTTATTCAGAAAAAGCTCTTCTCAAGAATTATTAAGGATAAGAAGTCCCGTTCGTCGGAAAAGCCTGTTTTGGCTAAGATTGATGATGAGTTTAATCGTTCTGTTAATGAGCTAAATAATCGATTGGTTGAGAAGTTATTTTCTTTGATCAATGGAAAAACCAGCCAGGGTGTCAAGGATTATTTGGGTGTGGATGTTATTTCCAAAGGGACTAAGTTCACGCTAAAGGTTCTTCAGGATATTGATTATTTGAGTATTAACCCGAATAAATGGACCACTGACAAAGATAAAAACGAATTAGTTCAACGGGTCATTCATAATTATCGCTTGCGTTATAAAGAATTTGAAGCCCGTGAAAAGCGTCAGAAATACAATGTGACCATTGGTGATGAGTTACCCGCAGGTATTGTTCAGTTGGCAAAAGTTTATATTGCCAAAAAACGTAAGATTACCGTAGGTGATAAAATGGCTGGTCGACATGGAAATAAGGGGATTGTATCACGTATTGTTCGTCAGGAAGATATGCCATTTCTAGCTGATGGAACACCTGTTGATATTGTTTTGAACCCATTGGGTGTGCCTTCGCGTATGAACCTGGGCCAGATTTACGAAACTGTATTGGGCTGGGCCGGAAAAGTTCTGGGGGTTAAGTTTGCAACGCCTATTTTTGATGGTGCTTCCGAAGAAGATCTGGTTAATTACACCAATAAAGCAGGCGTCCCTAATTTCGGTAAGGCTTATCTGTACGATGGTGGAACCGGTGATCGTTTCCACCAACCTGCTACAGTCGGCGTTATTTATATGTTGAAACTGGGTCACATGATTGAGGATAAGATGCATGCCCGTTCTATTGGTCCATACTCATTAATTACTCAGCAACCATTGGGTGGTAAAGCTCAATTTGGTGGTCAGCGTTTTGGTGAGATGGAAGTGTGGGCGCTTGAAGCGTTTGGTGCAGCCAATATTCTTCAGGAGATTCTTACCGTGAAATCTGATGACGTTATAGGTCGTGCTAAAGCTTATGAGGCCATCGTTAAGGGTGACCCCATGCCTGCACCAGGTATTCCTGAATCGCTCAACGTATTGCTACACGAAATGCGTGGCCTTGGTTTGAGTGTGAATCTTGAATAGTCTTCATCCGCGGGTTTCTGTGTGGAAACCCGCTGGATTTTTAATTTAATTATTTAATACTCTACGATATATGGCATTCAGGAGAGAACAGAAAGTCAAGAGTAATTTTACCCAAATCTCTATTGGTTTGGCATCGCCCGAGGAGATTCTGGAAAGATCGAGTGGTGAGGTGTTAAAACCTGAGACGATTAACTACCGTACTTATAAGCCTGAAAGAGACGGATTATTCTGCGAAAGAATTTTTGGTCCCGTGAAGGATTATGAGTGTCATTGTGGAAAATATAAGCGCATACGTTATCGGGGTATTGTATGTGACCGTTGCGGTGTCGAGGTGACCGAGAAAAAGGTCCGTCGTGAGCGCATGGGACACATCTCCTTGGTGGTACCGGTGGCGCATATCTGGTATTTCCGTTCATTGCCAAATAAAATTGGTTATTTGCTCGGATTACCAACGAAAAAGTTGGATGCCATCATTTATTATGAGCGGTATGTGGTTATTAATCCCGGAGTGAAGGAAGTTGACGGGGTTAAAAAAATGGATTTCCTTACCGAAGAAGAGTATCTGGATATGCTGGATAGCCTTCCCAAAGGGAACCAGCAATTGGACGATGCAGATCCCAATAAGTTTATTGCCAAGATGGGAGCTGAGGCTTTGCACATGATTTTATCGCGATTGGATTTGGACGAATTGTCCTACGACTTACGTCACAAAGCCAATACTGAAACGTCACAGCAAAGGAAAAATGAAGCGCTTAAGCGACTTCAGGTCGTGGAGGCTTTTCGTGCTTCCAAAGGGGTGAATCGTCCTGAATGGATGATTGTGAAGGTGGTGCCGGTAACTCCTCCTGAGTTGCGTCCTTTGGTTCCATTGGATGGTGGCCGTTTCGCCACTTCCGACTTGAACGATTTGTATCGTCGTGTGATTATTCGTAATAATCGCTTGAAACGTTTAATTGAAATAAAGGCACCTGAAGTTATTTTACGTAATGAAAAACGTATGCTTCAGGAATCTGTCGACTCATTATTTGATAACTCACGTAAGTCTAACGCTGTTAAGACGGATGCCAATCGACCTTTGAAATCATTGAGCGATAGCTTGAAAGGTAAACAAGGTCGTTTTCGTCAAAACTTGTTAGGTAAACGTGTTGACTATTCCGCTCGTTCGGTTATTGTTATTGGCCCGGAGATGGGATTGCATGAGTGCGGTTTGCCAAAAGATATGGCCGCTGAACTTTACAAACCATTCATCATTCGTAAATTGATTGAACGTGGTATTGTAAAAACGGTTAAATCGGCCAAGAAAATTGTGGATCGTAAAGATCCTGTGGTTTGGGATATTCTGGAGAATGTGCTACGTGGCCATCCTGTATTACTAAACCGTGCACCTACGTTGCACCGTTTGGGTATTCAAGCGTTTCAGCCGCGTTTAATTGAAGGTAAGGCGATTCAGCTTCACCCTTTGGCTTGTGCGGCTTTTAATGCTGACTTCGATGGTGACCAAATGGCTGTTCACCTGCCATTGGGGAATGCCGCTATTTTGGAAGCTCAAATGTTGATGTTGGGTTCTCAGAATATTTTGAATCCTGCAAATGGTGCTCCTATTACTGTTCCTTCTCAGGATATGGTTCTGGGGTTGTATTACATGACTAAGATGCGTCCGGGAGCTCCCGGCGAAGGTTTAGTTTTTTACTCGCCCGAAGAGACCAAGATTGCTTTCAACGAGAAGAAAGTTGAATTGCATACCAAAGTAAAGGTTAAAAGTTATGACCTCAACGAAAAGGGTGAGCGCGAATTAATGTTCATTGAAACCACGGTTGGACGTATCCTTTTTAACGAGGTTGTTCCACCTGAAGTGGGTTATATTAATGAGATTCTGACCAAGAAAGCGTTGCGTGATATCATTGGGAAAATTCATAAAGTTTGTGGCACGCCCGCAACTGCCGACTTCCTTGATGCCATTAAGAATCTTGGATACCGTATGGCTTTCGAAGGTGGGTTATCGTTTAATCTGGAGGATGTAATTATTCCACCGGAGAAAGAAGAGTTGGTTGCGCATGGTTATCAGGAAGTTGAAGAGGTGTTGAATAACTACAATATGGGTTTCATCACCAACAACGAACGATATAATGCCATCATTGATATCTGGACACACGTAAATGCTAAGTTGACAGGCATTTTGATGGATCGTTTAAGTTCTGACCGTCAGGGGTTCAATTCTGTTTATATGATGTTGGATTCAGGAGCCCGGGGTTCTAAAGAACAGATTCGTCAGTTGTCCGGTATGCGTGGTTTGATGGCGAAACCGCAGAAATCAGGCGCCGAAGGGGGACAGATTATTGAGAACCCGATTCTTTCGAATTTTAAAGAAGGTCTTTCTGTTCTTGAGTACTTTATCTCAACGCACGGTGCCCGTAAAGGTTTGGCTGATACGGCCCTTAAAACGGCCGATGCTGGTTATTTAACACGTCGTTTGGTTGATGTTTCTCAGGATGTTATTATTACTGAAGAAGACTGCGGAACGTTGCGTGGTTTAACGGCTACAGCCATCAAAAATAATGAAGAAATTGTTGCTTCTTTATATGAGCGTATTTTAGGTCGTGTATCTGTTCACGATGTTTATAATCCTACTACCGGCGAAATTATTGTTAAGGCGGGAGAAGAGATTACCGAAGAAGAAGCCGAAATAATTAATTCATCTCCTATCGAAAGAGTGGAAATTCGTTCGGTGTTGACTTGTGAGAGTAAAAAGGGTGTTTGTTCCAAGTGTTACGGACGTAACCTGGCTACAGGCCGTATGGTTGAAAGAGGCGAGGCGGTTGGAGTTATAGCTGCTCAGTCAATTGGAGAGCCGGGTACTCAGTTAACTTTGCGTACTTTCCACGTGGGGGGTACTGCCGGTAACGTAACCACTGAGAGTACCATGTTGGCCCGTTACGATGGTATCGTTGAAATTGACGAGCTTCGTACTGTACCTCATACCACCGAAGACGGACGTCATGTTGATGTGGTTATTGGTCGTTTGGCTGAGATGCGTATTGTCGATAAAAACACCAATATTTCATTGACAACGCAGCCTATTCCTTATGGTGCTAAGCTGTTTATCAAAAATGGTACTGAGGTTAAGAAAGGTGATACTATTTGTGAATGGGATCCATGGAATGCTTTGATTATTAGTGAAAAAACCGGTAAGGTTGGTTTTAGCAATCTTATTGATGGTATTACTTATAAGGAAGAATCTGATGAGCAGACCGGTTTCCGCGAAAAGGTTATCATCGAAACCCGTGACAAGACGAAGAACCCTGAATTGGTGATTCTTTCGGGCGACAACGAGGTGCTTAGAACATACAACTTACCGGTGGGAGCTCACATCTCTGTTGATGAGAATGATCAGGTGGTTCAGGGTCAGATTCTGGTTAAAATTCCTCGCGCTATGGGGCGTGCCGGTGATATCACTGGTGGTTTGCCTCGTATTACTGAGTTATTTGAAGCCCGTAATCCATCTAACCCTGCTGTGGTTTCCGAAATTGATGGTGAGGTGGCCTTTGGTAAGATTAAGCGTGGTAATCGTGAGGTAATTATTACCTCCAAAACGGGCGAAGTTAAAAAGTATCTGGTTCCATTGTCTAAACAGATTTTGGTTCAGGAGAATGACTACGTTCGTGCCGGTATTCCGCTTTCTGATGGGGCTACAACGCCTGCTGATATTTTGGCAATTAAAGGGCCAACAGCCGTTCAGGAATATATTGTGAATGAAGTGCAGGATGTGTATCGTTTACAGGGTGTGAAGATTAACGATAAGCATTTTGAGATTATTGTTCGCCAGATGATGCGTAAAGTAGAGATTGTTGATCCGGGTGATACCCGTTTCCTCGAAAAGCAGATGGTGGATAAGATTGACTTCATGGAAGAGAATGATGAAATCTGGGCTAAGATGGTGGTCGAAGACGCCGGCGATTCGCAGGGTCTGAAACCTGGTATGATTATTACAGCCCGCCGTTTGAGAGATGAGAATTCGCAACTTAAACGACGTGACCTCAAGCCGGTAACGGCCAGAGCTGCTGTTCCTGCCACATCTAGTCAGGTTTTACAAGGGATTACACGTGCATCGTTGCAGACCAAGAGTTTTATGTCGGCTGCATCCTTTCAGGAAACAACCAAAGTACTTAATGAAGCTGCTATTCGTGGTAAAATTGATGTTTTGGATGGTCTTAAGGAAAACGTTATTTGTGGTCATCTTATTCCTGCAGGTACCGGCTTACGTTTATACAATAAGCTTGTGGTTGGTTCCAAGGACGAATATGAAAAACTCGTGGGCGGAAAACATACTTCCGAACAGGTTTATCAATAACCAACGGTTTTTATTTACAAAAAAAAGGAAGTCAATTTGGCTTCCTTTTTTTTTGTACGATTTTTGTTGCTTATCCTTTAACTTTTAACACTTTAAATTGATGTGTTATGAAACGAATTCTGTTTGTTTTTTTGTGTCTTATTATGGCTCTGCCGGTTGTTTATGCGCAGAATGGTCGCAGTGAACGAAGATCTCAAAGGCAGGAACGAAGAATGGAAATAGCCACAAAGGTCGATTCTTTGGTTACCGGCCGGATGTTTACTTTTATTGCACGTGAAGCGATTCCCGCTTCTATGCCGATGGTTCATCTGACTTCTGAGTATGATTTAAAGGTTCATGGTGATTCAGTTTCGGTTTTTCTACCTTATTATGGTCGTGCTTATACGGCCGAATATATGTCACGCGAAGGCGGTATTAAAGTGAAAGGTTTGGTGGAGGATTATTATTTGGCTACTGAACCAGGTCAATATCGCATCGATTTTGATATTAAAACGGAGAGCGATACCTATCAGTTTAGACTGTCCGTCTGGAAGTCCGGGTATGCCTCGCTTTATGTTAATTCTTATAATCGACAGTTTATTTCGTTTTCTGGCATTCTGGATGGGGTTGGATTATAATGTTCTTTCGCTTAAGTGACTTCCAAAGTTCTACTAAATCTATATCTTTGTTGTGACACCAAAAAAAACAGATATGGAAGAGAATAAGAATAAACAGCAGATTAAAATTGAGCTTAACGAAGAAATTGGTCAGGGGATTTATTCCAATCTGGCGATTATTAGTCATTCGCCGTCCGAATTCGTATTAGATTTTGTACGTATTATGCCAGGTGTACCTAAGGCTCAGGTGAAATCTCGTATTGTGCTCACGCCTGAACATGCCAAACGGCTGCTAAATGCGTTGAAGGATAATATTGTTCGTTATGAAAAGCAATTCGGGCCCGTCAAGAATATTGAAGAAGGTCAGGGTGGAATCCCCATGACTTTTAGCGGACCGGCAGGAGAGGCTTAATTTATTGTCGTATTATGAATCGAGCATGAGCGTAAACTCTTACAATGGAGGATGATTATTCCAGTGAGTTTCATGTGACCTTAACAAACAAATTATAAACACATGAAACGACCATGATAAAGGAATTAGCTTCGCTGATCTTTGATTCTTACATTGGGGGATGATTATTTTCATGGGAGTTCCATCTGACAACCAAAACAAATTATAATCATATGAAACGAGCCATGAGAAATCGGTTCACACACAGGTGGATGATTAAGCTAGGCGAGTTCCATATGACCACTGAAAGATAAATTGTAATCATATGAAATTGTTGGTTGCATTAATTGCCTTTTCCTTATTGGTTCTGGGTGCCTGTCGGCCGGTTGTTACAAACGGATCGGTACGGGAAAAGCCTGTTACCGTTGATAGCATCCTTGAAACAGGAACGGCATGGGCCGACTCGGTGATGTCGGTGATGTCATGGAAGGAACAAATTGCCCAGTTGTTTTGGCTAACGGTGGAAGAGCCCGATAATGCATCGCATTACAATCGCTTAAAAGAGCTTGTTATAACCAATCAGCCGGGCGGCCTTCTTCTGATGAAGATGTCGTTGCAAAAGGCTGGTGAAGTGATTGATCAGATGCAGGCTGTTTGTAAAGTTCCGTTGATGGTATCCATTGATGGCGAAACAGGCTTGTCTATGCGCATGCCCGAAGTGTTGGCATTTCCCAAATCGATGACGCTGGGTGCCATTCAGGACGATAGCCTTATTTTCAGGATGGGGTTGGAAATTGCGCATCAATTGCGTTCGGCAGGTATTCAGGTTAATATGGCGCCAGTGGCTGATGTGAATAGTAATCCACATAATCCGGTCATTGGAATGCGTTCTTTTGGTGAAGATCCCGACAATGTTGCTCGTAAGGCGGTGGCTTATATGAAAGGATTGCAGGATGGAGGTGTTATGGCTGTGGGGAAGCATTTCCCGGGGCATGGTGATACCAATGCCGATTCTCATTATTCGTTGCCGGTGGTTAATCATTCGTTGGAGACGCTTAATCAGGTCGACTTAAAACCTTTTCGGGCAATGATTAATGCCGGCCTGTGGGCTGTTATGACGGCGCATCTCGAAGTGCCGGCCATTGAACCAAAGAAAGGCGTCCCCACCAGTTTTTCGAAGGCTTCAATAAACGATTTATTGCGGCTTGACATGGGATTTAAAGGTTTGGTAATTACCGATGCCATGAACATGCAGGGCGCTAAGGTGATGGGGCACCCGGGGCGCGTGGATGCGTTGGCTTTGATGGCTGGTAACGATATTGTTGAATTTACAGAGGATTTACCGGGCGCTATTGATGCGGTTATGACGGCTGTTGCTGACAGTATGATGACTGCATCCTATATTCGTGAAAAGGTGCGTCGGGCATTGGCTTTTAAGTATTGGCTAACGCAGGTGCATCGTGATAGCATTGTATCATCCGAAAATATTTTGGCGACAGTTAACCGTTCGGAGGTGGCGCTTTTAAACCGACAGCTTTATGACGCGGCGTTAACAGTCCTGAAGTTTGACACAACCCATCTTTTTGTTGACGATAAGAATACAGCTTATGCGCTGATAGGTGGTGATGACGTCTTTTCTGGTCAATTGAACCAGGCCTTTAAAGGAACTATTATAAATATTCCTCTTAACAATGCCGACAGTTTTGATGCCGCAGTGAAACGGCTGTCTGAATTTAAAAAGCGGGTGTTGATCGTGGCCGATGGTTCATGGGGACGGAAGACTGCGCATTTTGCGCAGAAAGAGCGGCTTAATAAACTGTTAAATCAGGATGCGCTTGTTTTATTTATGAGTAATCCATACTATTTGTCCGACTGGATGGAACTTAATACTGCTGGTGGCGTAATTTTGAGTTATCAAAGTAATAGCCACGCGTTGGAAAGTTTTATCCGATTTGTTTCAGGCGATATTGGCGCAACCGGGAAGCTTCCTGTGAGTGTGAAAGGTTGGGGTGAAGTGGGTGCCGGAATTAATATTCGCTAGGAATTTGAACCATGTCGTTTATTTTTCAGACTGTGGGGGATGCTTACATGCACCAGCCCGGTTGGCTTGCCTTTTGGTCCCTCTAATGGCTTTTTCTGTCCACGGATCATCGGGCCATACATGTTTGGGATAGCGGTTTTTAAGCTCTTTACGTACCTCAAAGTATGCGTCGTTCCAAAAGCTTTTAAGATCGGCAGTTATCTGCACCGGTTTGTAGCCCGGCGATAGTAAGTGTAGTAACACAGGAATGGTGCCTTCATTTACACGCGGGGTGTCGGCCAGTCCGAACATTTCCTGTAGTCTTACAGCCAGTAACGGCGTTGAACCATCGGGTTGGTATTGCAGTCTTATTTGTGAGCCGCTTGGTACGGTTATTTTTTCAGGAGCCAGTGCTTTTAGCTGAGATTGTTTTTTTGCATCGAGATGAAAGTGCAAAACGTCTTTGATGTTAATCTGTTTTAAATCTTCATTTTTTTTGACGTTGTTAAGATAAGGTGGCAGCCATTCATGGTTTGTTGCCAGCAATGTATCCGTCGACACGTCGGGCCAGTTTTCATCGGGGCGCCATTTTCTGAGGCTGAGAACGCGGTTTTGCCATTGCTGTACCTCCTCGTTGAAGTCCAACAGGAGCGAGCCATTTTTTCTTATGAGCTTGCAGATGGCGTCGACAACCTTTTCGTGATCCGGATTTTCAAGTGGTTTGGATTGTAAAACAATGCTTCCAATGCGAAGGTCGGTGCTGGCTGAGAGCCCGCCTTTGCGGGTGTCCCATTCTATATTTTCAACGGTTTTAACCATGGGCAACAGGTCTTTTGGGTTGAGGGGGGCTGCCAGAAAAATTTTGCCATTCCCGTCACGGGCATCCAAATGAGCGATTGCCAGCCACGATTCGTGTGCCAGATCGTCGGTGTGAGCGGCCATGGCATAACTGCCGTTGGAGAGTTGAAAACGCGCATTATTGCCGGGGCGCGCCGAAGCTATTCGTTCGGGATAGGCATGCACTAGCAGCAAACCGGTATCGTAGGCATCAAAAGTGCCGTTATCTTCTTTTGCGTTAAACAGATGGCGGTATGAGTCAGCCACTTTAATGATGCGGTTCCAGCCTTTTCCATTGCGTTTTTCCCGTCGTTGACGCCGAAGTTCTTCAATGCGCAGGTTAATGTCAATTCCTGTTTCGCGGGGCATTGGATCACGTTCTTCGAGTATGGCAGCCAAATCGGTCGCCAAAGCCAGCTGACCCGATTCTTTGGCCATGAGAAGCATGTGGGCCAGACGTGGATGACAAGGCAGGGCAGCAATGGCTTTGCCGTGAGGTGTGATTTTGTTGTTGTTAAGCGCATCAATCTGATGCAGTGCGTCCAGTGCCTGGGCAATGTGCGCTGTTGGTGGAGGGGTGGGCCAGCAGAGACTGTAAACATCGGAGATCCCCCATTGTGCCATATCAAGCATCATAGAGCTCAGATCTGATTCCATGATTTCAGGCAGGCGATGCGAAGACATACGGCTTTCGTCGGCCATGCTCCACATACGGTAGCATTTACCGGGGGCCAATCGGCCGGCCCGTCCTGCTCTTTGATCGGCAGCATCAAGCGTTATTTCTATGGTTACCAGACGCGATAAGCCCGTTGAAGGATCAAAACGCTGGGTGCGGCTATAACCGCTATCTACCACTATTGAAACCCCTTCGATGGTGAGACTTGTCTCGGCGATGGACGTAGCCAGAACGATTTTACGGCGGCCGTCTTTACCGGGTAATATTGCAGCTGTTTGCGCCGCAGGGGGCAGTTGTCCGTAAAGTGGGTGAATGGCAAAAGACGTTAATGTTTTTTTTAGAATGGCTTCGCAGCGTCTTATTTCCGCCTCGCCGGGCAGAAAGGCCAGAATGTCGCCCTGATCATTATTGGCGGCTTTGGCAATGACCTGAGCCATCATTTCCGGAATCAGCATTGGATCGTGCTGACCCGTATGTATTATGTCGACGGGGAACATCTTGCCTTTGCTTTCAATGACGGGCGCGTTCAGCGTTTGTGTCAATGGTGTCATATCGAGAGTGGCCGACATGATCACCATGCGTAAATCCGGACGTAGCACCTGTTGCGTTTCCCGGCACAATACCAGGGCTACATCGGCAAAGATGCTGCGTTCGTGAAATTCATCAAAAAGAACCAATCCCACGTTTTCAAGTGCGTTGTCTGATTGCAGCATGCGGGTCAGGATACCTTCGGTAACCACTTCAATGCGGGTGGCTGAGCTGATTTTAGTGTCGAAACGGATTCGGTAGCCAATGGTTTGTCCTACTTTTTCACCCATCAATGATGCCATGCGGCTGGCGATGGTGCGGGCTGCCAGACGACGGGGCTCTAGCATGATTATTTTTTTGTGTTTCAACCATGACTCATTCAGCAGGGCGAGCGGTAGTAATGTGCTTTTTCCTGCGCCTGGAGGGGCACTTATGATAAGCGTGTTTTCTGACTGAAGCGTTGTTTGTATCTGTGGGATGATCTCTTTTATTGGAAGAGGAATGGTGCTATAGTCAAACATTTTTTGTTGCTTTCTTTTTTAGTTTGTAAAGACATTGCTTTTCGCTTAGTTGCATTGTAATGACATCAATAACGATCAGGTTGACCACGATTTTTTCGGCCAGCCAGCGGTTGATGCCGGCCAGTTTTTGAAATTTACTCATGGTAATGGTTTCGTGTTCTGATAAATAAGACAATAGCTTGTTCTCGGCTTGCGTAAGCTTGAGCAGGGTGCCTTCCTTTTTTTTCTGGCGGGCCCACACTTTCAATAATACACCATTGGCCAGAAGGTTTTGGTCGTTAACTCTGACATAAACTTTGTAGGCGCCTTCTTTGGTGGGCGCTTTATGAGGTTTGTCGGGACTTTTGGGAACGATGACTTCAAGCACTGTTTTCCCTTCTTCGTTCCAGGTATTTGTTTTGAACGAGACAGGGGGTTTGCAGTACATATTTGCTGCGGCCTCAATCATGTAATACTCCTCATCGGAGGACACTCCCGATACCCGTCCGTTGTCTTTTACCCCAACTAAAAGGCGTCCACCGTCGGTATTGGCAAATGCGGCCAACGACCGGGCTATCTTTTTGGAATCGTTAATGGCGTATTTAAAATCCTGAGTCTGGTGTTCGCCTTCGGCAATAAGGTCTCTAAGCGTCTTTTCCACATCTTTAAGATTTGTTGCAAAGTTGGGAAAATTTGAATTAATTCCATTATTACTGTCAGTCTTTAGCTACAGGATAATAACCTGGACGGAACTGTCATTATACCATTTTTCGGGATTATTGATGATCTATTTTGAAATGATTGGCTATTGCGTATGATGATGTTGTAAAAACGTGTTTGCCATTGAAATGAAATGTAGCAATGGAGGTGAATTAAAATTTTATGTTTAACCTTAGGAGAATAAAATCTATGCCTACGAAATTTAAATTTCATGCTTACGAAAAAAAATTCTATGCCTACGAAATTTATATTTTATGCTTAGGAAAAAATCTATGCCTACGAGCCCTTAAATGGAGTATTTGTTTTTTAGCGGACGATATTGATTTTTAATGTGTTATGGCTGGATTGTACAAGTCGATTGTTTCATTGTCTTTAACGCCAATTTGCATTGGGTATATGAGGATGAAACTGTTGGATTGAAATAGTTTGTCGAGGTATTCGGGTATTTTTGTCATATTTTCATTGTATGAAGGTTTGTTGATGCGGCTCAAAACAATTATTAAGTTATCATCCATTTTTGCATCATTTGAAATAATGCTGAAATCGTTCCAGTCATCAAAGATTTTGAAATCCGCCTCAATTAAATGTTTCGCCAGAATATTCTTTATTAATCTGATAGTTGGTTCTGCCGCATAAAAAATCAGTTTTGAACCTGTGTTTTTAGAAATGTTCAAAATTTTTGAAAGCCAGAATGGGAACCCAATAACTTGTTCTGCATCAGGCGGCACGATGATAATATGTCTTTTGATGGTAGAAATTGGCTGTACAGGTTTATACACAAAAGTTGTAGTGTTACATTTTGATAATATGCCATCAATCAGATTGCCCATAAATGATTCTGATATTCCCGTTTTTATGTGAAGACCTAAAATTAAATCTGTTATGTAATGTTCTTTTATAACCCCTGAAATTCCATTTGAAATATTGATATCATATCTCAATAGTTTATTTAATTTTAGATCAATTGATGCTGCGGTAAATTCAGCTTTGTCAAGCAGTTTATTGGCTTTTTCATTTGCATCCGGGTCAGATGTGTCATTGTTTATAATATTAAGGGCATATAACTTTTTCTTATTATTTTTTGATATGATGATTGTACTTAAATTAATTAACTCTTCAATTGTATCAGGATTACTAATCGGTATTAAGATTTTTTCAGGATTTTCACTGTTACTATTTTTAATAATTGACGCTTCTTTTAATGAGATATTTTTTCCACCCCTTTGAGCTGAAAAAGTAGCAATAGTGCATGTAACAAGTATCATTATAATTGTTCCATTTAAAATACTTTCACTTAATAAACGAATGGGGTCCCCGTTTGCTTGTTCACCTATAATAACATTATAGCCAATCGTTACAGCAGCAAGTGTTGCAGCGGCTTGTGCATTACTCAGACCAAATATTAACCTACGCTCATCCAACGAAAATTTAAATGATTTTTGTGTAATCCAGGCCGCAATGTATTTTGCAGATGTTGCAATAATAGTCATTACAGCAGCAACTTTTATGGTTTCAGCATCTTTGAAGAATACCCGGTAGTCAACAAGCATTCCAACCCCTATAAGGAAAAACGGAATGAAAATGGCATTTCCTACAAATTCTATCCTATTCATCAATGGAGAAGTAGAAGGGATTAATCGATTCAAGGCTAATCCAGATAAAAAAGCCCCGATAATAGGTTCGATTCCTGCAGCTTCGGCAAGTTCTGCACCAAGAAAA
The DNA here is from genome assembly GCF_052400685.1 of Geofilum sp. OHC36d9. Classification (NCBI taxonomy): domain Bacteria; kingdom Pseudomonadati; phylum Bacteroidota; class Bacteroidia; order Marinilabiliales; family Marinilabiliaceae; genus Geofilum; species Geofilum sp. OHC36d9. The sequence goes on along the minus strand of NZ_JBQTGJ010000004.1, from coordinate 117,257 downwards.
ACCATGACAAGAATAAAAATGTATTGGGAAGTATTGTCTTCGTAACGTTTAAGAAACCATCTGCCTATTATCGGAAAAAGGAACATGATAATTAACCCAAAGCCCAAAATTGAGACCGATAACTTAGTCCAAAACATTGAGTTTACTTCACCGGTTGTCATACCAACAATAATTGCAAGAACTAAGAGAGCAAGTGTATCGGTAATCATTGTGCCGCCGACGGTAATCGTTACTGCACGATTTTTATTAACTCCCAACTTGTTTAATATCGGATAGGCAATTAATGTATGAGATGCGTACATGCTGGCAACCAAAACAGATGATAGTATGGATAGTTTTAAAATGTAGAAACTTGATAAAAAGCCTAATATCATAGGAATCAGAAAGGTGTACAGTCCAAATAACAAGCTTTTTGAACTGTTTTTTTTGAATTCGGTAATATTAATATCCAATCCGGCAAGGAACATTATATAAAGCAATCCTGCTGTGCCTGATAAAATAATACCACTATCACGTAAAAGTAAATTAAAACCATTAGGGCCTATTATCGCTCCTGCAATAATGAGTCCAAGAAGCGGAGGAATTTTGAGTCTGTTTAAAAGAATAGGGGCTGAGAGAATTATTATCAGTATTACCAGAAATTTTAATGTAGGATTTGTTAATGGTAATGTCGTTTCAAAGATATTTAGCAAAATCATAATTGTTCGATTTTTAATTTTGATAAAAGTATCCTAAAGAATTTCTTTTAAAAGGTTATCGGCACAGCACGTATAGGTCTTTGCGTGGGTTGATACAAAAAATGGGCACCTGTTGTTCGTTTTTGATAAGATGAAGTTCTTTGGGGCCCATGAAATAGTCGGTTATACTGTAATATTTTGTGGTTGTTATAGCAACCAGGCTATTTCCTTCTTGTGCAGCTGATTCAATCGCTTCTTCGGCTATCCGGGCGGAAGATGCGGTTCCTTTTTTTATTTCAAACGTCAGCTTTAGACTCTCAAATAGTTTTTTGATGAAGAGGATATTTCGTGCCACATTGGTTTCCGCCTCATGGTATTTCTCCGTGGCGGCTAAAAGCGTAATGCGGCTGTTGTTAAAACGCCCCCAGTACGACACCCAAATGGCAGCTTCTTTATCGTTTTTGTCGTAGCTTACGGGCATGATTACATGTTGCGGTTTCCATTCTTTTGGTGATGATTGTGGTAAAACAATGAATGGCAGCTTTAGCCTTCGGCTGCGGTTGATCCATTTTATTTGCGATTGAAACCGGTGTGGAAATTCAGGGTACATCACCATTATCACCTCCTCGTTATTGTGATTTTTTTCCATGACTGACTGCGTCGGGGAGAGGCTGTCAGACTGAATAAACCGAAATGTTTGGTCAGAAATGAACGGCGAAATTTGTTCGTGAAGCTTTTGCTTCAGTTCTGCCAATAAATTGTCGTCATCGGGAATCAGAAAGGTGATGGTGGCATCAAAAGCTTTGGCGATAAATAGTCCATACTGTTTGATTGCATCTGTGGTTGATGCGTTACAGCACGGAATAATAATCGTTGTTTCAGCAGAAAGAGGCATAGCATTGTTCAGCCGTAAAATGTTGTTTGTATATATCGTGTTTGTCTATAAAGTCAACTTTTTCGTTACGCTCGTCATAAAAACAGTCATTTACGAAAAGTAAACGCCTTGATTTTTATGGCTTTGCAAGTCTTGAATTTGAACTTTATATTTCAAACCCCTAACCCTTAGTTTATGTACAGGACCGAGATAGGGTGAAACGAATTTAAGAACAGAGACGTTTCAGCAATTTTTAAAGATAGCAGTATTTTTTTTGAAGAAGAAGGGTTAAGGAGTTTCATTTTTTTGTCAATAGGTTAGGGTCATTTGTTTAACCATTCTTTGAAGTTACGGGCTCTTTCGCGACTTACTACAATCTTTTCGGGGGGCTCGGGATTGATTTTAACCACCAGTTTGCCGTTGAACCAGTTTTCAATGCGGTGTATCGCGTTGATGTTAAGGATGAACTGGCGATTGGCACGGGTGAATTTTTGGGGGTCGAGTTCTTCTTCCAACTTTTCGAGGGTGGTGTCTACGATATGTGGTTTTCCCTGTATTGTGTATGCCGTGGTAATCTTTTGTGAACTGTGAAAGCAGGCTACATCGTCTACGTTTAGCTTTAGGTAACCATCGGCCATCGGAACCAGCAGACGGGATCGGTAACTTTGTTTGCCTTCTGTGATGGCCGATGCCAGAGCTTTTATATCGTTGGTGTCGATGTTGTTACCAGGATACCACTGTTCGTATTTCAGGATGGCCGCTTCTAATTCTTTGGGTCTGGTTGGTTTTAGCAGGTAGTCGATGCTGTTAACTTTAAAAGCCTTTAGAGCATATTCATCATAAGCCGTTGTGAATACCACTGCCGATTGTATTTTTATTTGGTCAAAAATTTCGAAGCTGAGCCCATCCGATAACTGTATGTCCAGAAACATTATATTGGGGTGAGGGTTGTTTTGGAGCCATTCCAGAGTTTCTTCAAGACTGGTGGTACAGACGACTATTTCCCATTGAGGTCTGAGTTTTTTAAGCATATCTTTTAGAAGACGCTGGGTGGGAATCTCGTCTTCAGCGATCAGTGTGGTTACCTTTTTTTGCATGTCAATTGTATTTTACTGATTGATATTTTCGGCATTTAATAGGGGTAATGTAACGGCGAAGTATTTTTCAGAATGCTGAATCAATACCGGTTCTCTGGTAAGCAGTTTGTACCGTTGGGTAATATTTCGTAGTCCGGTGCCGGTGGAGAACGGGGTTGATTTGGGAGCCAGATTGTTGTTTACCGTCAGCGTGTTGTCGTCGTTGCTGTGAATGCTTATTTGTAATGGCATTTTTTCAGTCGCACGGTTGTGTTTGATGGCGTTTTCGATGAGTACCTGCAAGGTCATTGGCGGCAGTTGCAGGTTTTTATGTTGCAGGTCTATGTCGGTTTTAAGCAATAGTGATTGGCCCATTCTTATCTGGTGTAAAAACATAAAGTCGTTTACAAATTTCAGTTCTTCTTTTAAGGATACCGTCGTGTTTTCCCGTTGCTGAAGCACATAGCGATAGACGTCCGACATTTTTCGGGCAAATTCAATAGCACTGGCCGGATCGTAATTTATTTCGGAGATGAGTACGCTGAAACTGTTGAACAGGAAGTGGGGATTGAGTTGATTCTGCAGCGCCAGATAGTCGGCATGTAATTTGGCTTTCTGAAGCTGTTCGTTTTCAATGAGCGACTGCCGCCAGTTATAGGCAAAACTGCGTAAGAACAGCACGCTGTTAAAGATGATGATGAAGAAGTTCCCGAAAATGAAAGCAAAGGTAAAATCTTTGGAAACAGGGCGTGGTGCCAGGATGGCAAACATCGTTGTGACAACCATTAGCCATATAAAACTGGCTGTTAGCTGCACGGCCATACGCTTACGCAGATGATAGTACCATGGGAGTTTTTTGTCCAGTATTCTATTTATAAGAACGTTCCCCTCACTGAGTAAATTGAGCCCCAACACGGCCATGGCTATGGATTCGGTACGTTGATAAATACCCCTCAAATCCAGTAATTCGCCAATTAGCAGCATGGACACAATTCCCAACGCCGAAACAAATGCCATTCTTTTGATGGTGCCCGGAACCGAGTTGCGCAATATGGGGTCATGTATACATAAAAACTCATCGGGTTTTGTTGTTGTCATGTTTGTTACATTAGATAGGCTTTGCAAGAAAAGTCCAAATGCTGCGTTATTCTCGTTTTTGAAACAGTTATTTACAATTAGTAAACTTTTGGGTTTCAAAAACTTCTAAAGCCTTGTCTTTGACGTTTTCTTATCAAAGGCATAAAAACAAGGGGTTTTCTTGCAGGCACCAGATATTTTAGACAAAGATAAAAATATCCACCTTGAGAAACAGGTATTATTATCCTGAATTGTCTTTTTTTAGGAATCAACCTGTAACTGAGTTTACAGAAAAAAGGAAGCAGACAATGCGTGATTATCACTGAAATGATTTAGTATATTAAAAGTTACCTACGCCGCATTTGTCTCCAATGAATCAATCTTGATAAATCTTAATCAATAAAGGAGTCCCCTATCAAGATTGAAAGAGACTCCTTATTGGTTTAATCAAAATTGGGATATATTTAGAGTCTGTCCATAAACTAAGTGTTTGAGATATAAAGTCCAAATACACGGCTTGTGAAGTCATAAAAATCAAGGAGTTTACTTTTCGTAAATGACAGTTTTTATGACGAGCATAACGAAGTAGTTGACTTTGTAGACAAACACTATTTATATTATTCAGTTAGAGGTTCGTAAAATTCAACCTCTAATATTTTTAATGTCCCTTTTGCTGAGGGGGCATTGTTTATTCCGGCCTGATCGATTTTTCCTGTAATTTCCACAATATCAAATTTATCGTAATCTTCGGTAGCACCAGTAAGTGCAATTTTTACTTTTTTCCCTTTAGTTGGTTTAAATTCAAATGTTACATAACCAAGAGAACGTGGAGAATTACCGCTGTAAACCAGTTGATTATCTATGTAGATGCTTATAGGATAGCTTAACCGTCGCCAACCGCTGAATTTTACAACAATTTGGTTGATGTTGGCAACCCGTTCGAGTTCATATTCAATGATCCCGGTTGACAGTTGTCCGTCGTTGCTCCATTCTGTTAATTCGTTATCATCGAAGCTTAGTGGCGCATCTTCATTATTCGAAGCGGCATGCACATCAATGATGTCAATGGCGGTTCTTGATACTTTGTATGATGGTGATTGAGGTGTTGGCCCTTGATTCATGTATGAGGGTAGATCATTATCAGGCAACACTAAAGATAGAGGGTTGGTGTCCGTGGCATGCGTTTCTATATTTAACGATGCAGATTTTAATCCTTTAGATGCAGCAATAAGTTTGATTGTCCCGGTTTTTTTTGTTGAACGGATAAAAATTCTGTTTACACCACACTCTACAGGTAGATCTTTAGCACCAATATAATTATCAGGTCCCTTGGCGATACCACCAATAAATTCACCTTCTCCTTTTAAATCAAAGTGTATCATGTTCATGGCAGTGGGGCAGCGTTTGCTTTTTTTATCAACAACTTCAACCTCTATAATCGTCACATCCTGCCCATCGGCCAACATTCCGCCGGGACGTTGTATTGTTGTCAACTTTAACGCAAATGGATCTCCGGCTGTCTCTTTTTTTGTTTCGCAAACTTTCCTTCCATTTACATCATAACCAATTGCTGTTATTGTTCCCGGATCAAAAGCTACATTCTTAAAGGTGAATAAAAAGTGTTTGTGTTGAATTCCTCTTCCGTAGCTTTTGCCGTTTACAAGCAGTTCTACATTTGCAGCTGTTGATACAACAGTGATGTCTTTAACAATGCCTTTTTTGTAGTTCCAATGGCCAATGATGTGTGCCCTTATAGAATCTGTGTCGACCCAACCGTCCCATATTACTTTATGCGCCCAATAATTTTCTTTTGGGATGCGCATTGGATCAACCTCTCCGCTCCGGCGATAGTTTTCGGCACCTCGGTAGTGTGTGTTGGTGTCGCTGAAGATGATGTTGGCCCCCCCGGAGCTAACTCGTTTTCCTGTTCCGGGCCGCATCTCCCAGTAGTCGAACCAACGAATTACATCTTCAATAGCGTGTGAGTCCTGATTGTGGTTGTAAGATGAAGCATCTTTTATTTTACTTCCATTCACATTATGGCTATAAGTTCCACCTGTACCATTTTTATGGTATGGAGGTGTAAAATCATCCCAATATTTTCGTAAACCCTCATCACGGCTGTATTCCATTGCCCACATCGGGATGTCAGCACTTTTATTGATGTAAAGCATTTCGCCACCATATTCGGCCTCTTTGCTATCCAGCATTTCGCGGCTGCCAATGGCACGTCCTCCAAAAGGATCGTATTTATCCCTGATGGCTTTCATCTCGGCCATGTGCGCTTCGGAGATGCTTTCATTACCACACTCGTAAAAGAGAATGCTAGGATTGTTACGATTGTAGATGATGGCATCGCGCATCAATTCAGTCCGTTGTCTCCACCGGCGACCCGTTACATCCGATTCAGCATCGCCCGCAGGCATTGCCTGTATCATCCCGACCCTGTCAAAAGATTCAATATCCTGTTTCCATGGAGTAATGTGCATCCAGCGGAATATGTTACCATTACCTTCTACTACCAGACTGTTGCTGTAGTCACTCAACCATGCAGGAACAGACATTCCCAATGAAGGCCACTCATTGCTTGAGCGTTGAGCATATCCTTTCATCATGATCACACGGTCGTTAAGGTAGATCATTCCGTCTGCAAATTTGATTTTTCGAAACCCGGTGCGTGTTTTAACTTTATCAACAACGACACCGTTGACTTTTATGGAAGAGTATACATTGTATAGATACCCATATCCCCAGCTCCAGAAGTTTAAAATTTTTATGGTATCAGAAGCATGAAGCTCTCGCATACCATTGCGTGCTAAAGTGTATTTGTCACCCGTAAATTCCGCAACTTTGTTACCATCCAGATCCATTATCTCTACAGCAAGTTCAACATCTACTGAATGATCAGATTCATTTTTCACCTGAGTCTCAATATTTACAACGGCCTTTTTTTGACTAATATTAAAGTCTGATGCATATACATAAGTGCCTGTGGTTCCAAGAGAGGAATATAGTGGAAGGGTTTGATAGATATTATCTGTTATATGCAGAAAAACATTTTTGGGTATCCCTCCATAGTTGGCATTAAAATTTTTATTATTCCATTGAAAGCTGTTCCCGGTTAATTTCTCTTTGTATCTCCAGTCGTTGTCGGTACGTACTGCAATCACATTGTTTTCGGGGTATTGGTTCAAATAGGGCGTCAGATCGTAACCGAAAGCCATGGCACCGTTCTCACTTCGTCCCACGAATTGACCGTTGACAAATACCTCACCCATCTGACGAACCCCTTCAAACTCGATGAAAACTTTTTTGTTCTCAGAATCTTTTGGGAGTTTGAATGTTTTTCGATACCAGGCGATGCCAGTTGACAAATCAACAATATCTTTTTTAAAAGCTTCGGACTGATTCCAGGCGTATGGTAATGTGATGTCATCCCACTTGCTGTCGTTAAAGTCAAATTTCTCTGCCCCATCCGGGTCTGCAACCAAAAGTTTCCACTCATGGTTAAAGTTAAATTTTTGCCTTTGTGAGTAGGTTTCCGTATGCCAACAACCTATAAAAACAAGGGCTATCATTGAAATGATCAGTTTCTTTTTATTGAAAGCTAAAATTGTATTTTTCATCTGTTTATAATTTGTTTTAGTTGTCATATGGAACTCGCAGGGATTAGTCATCCTCTTGTGAGTGAAGCAATTTTCATGGCTCGTTTAGATAATCCTGTTTGAATAATATTTTTCGATTTTACACAAATTAGAAGGTCTTATCAAATTAACGCCTTATTATCCGTTAAAAAATTTATTTTTAGTGAAGCAATGAGCAAATTTGTTTGCAATAATGTCAATCGTAGTAAAATTCAATTATACTAAAATGCCGCTGCTGAAAATATTTATTAAGGAGTGTTTCTTGACAGGGTAATCAACTTCAATTTAAATGTTTTTGTATCCTCATTAATTTAATGTGTCAACAATTCTTCAAATTTTAAGCGATTCCAATTAAATCAACCACTCTAGTTAGTGCCTGTCCCCTAAACTCGGGAGTTTGATTTCACAGATAAGCACTATTTGGGTTTGTTAACAAATTTAGGTTTCATTTAGGTAACCTTAACGTCTGTTTGAAGGTAAGAGCATAAGTTGTTGTAACTTTGCAACTGAATTATTTTGAGGTGTTTGTGTTTTTTGTGCTGACACGTCAATAGATGAGGAAACTTGCGAATGAAGATACATTTGGCTTTTTTGGTGGTTGCTGCTTTTCTGATTTTTTTATTGGATTGGTTTCTGGCTCGTCAATGGCAAAGATCAAAAGTGGGACAGACAAAAGCCGGAGAGTGGATACGTCTGTTTCTGTTTTTTGTGTTGCCCGTGATAGCCATTTTGGGGCTTTTATACGCTGTTATTAAAGTACCAATTGCTACAGATGCTTCGGTTTATAGGCTGTCCAGCTATTTTATTTTTTTTGCTACTTTGGTTTATGCGCCTAAGGCTGTTATTGCTTTTTTCCTTTGCATTGATGTTTTATTTGATTTTTTTGTGCGCCGCCGGGCCCGTGAGAAGAAACACCACTATCCGAAAATTACACGACGAAAATTTCTGAGTCAGATAGGTATTATAATGGCTACCGCGCCTTTCGTGTCCTTGTTGTTTGGGGTTTTTAAAGGACGTTATGCCTTTTATACCCGTCACATAAAAATGTCGTTTCCCAATCTACCTTCAGCCTTCAATGGTTTGAAAATAGTTCAGATTTCGGATCTTCATCTGGGAAGTTTTGGTAGTAACCGTGCCCCATTGGCCGATGCTGTGGCGCTTATTAATGAGCAGAAACCGGATGTAATTTTATTTACAGGTGATTTGGTGAATAACTTTGCGGGCGAGCTGAAAGGTTGGGAACACTATTTTTTGCCTCTGAAGGCGCCTATGGGTAAATATTCTATTTTGGGTAATCACGATTATGGCAATTATAGTCGTTGGCCGTCGACTGAAGCCAAGCAGCATAATTTTGAGGGCATCGTGGCCGGACATCAAAAGTTGGGTTTCACTCTTTTACGTAACCAATCAGTCACGCTTTCGCGGAATGGTGTAACCATAGGTTTGGCAGGTGTTGAAAATTGGGGGTTGGGCCATCATCCTAAAAAGGGCGATATTGCTAAAGCCACTCGTGGAATAGAAGATCAGCCTTTTAATATTTTGATGTCTCACGATCCTGACCATTGGGATTTAAAAGTGTTGCCACAGAATTTTTATGATTTAACGTTATCGGGCCATACCCACGGTATGCAATTTGGCATTGAAAAAGGCGACTTTAGGTGGAGTCCTGCCAAATATGTTCAAAAGCGCTGGGCTGGTCTTTATCGCGAAGGCAATAAATTTTTGTATGTAAACCGCGGTTTGGGTTATCTTGGAATGCCGGCAAGGGTTGGTATGCCGCCCGAAATTACTGTCATTGAGTTGCATCGGGGCGATCTGCCGTCTCCTGTTTAAAATTTTTAAAATAATTGTTACGGCATTTTTTATCTGTTCTTATTAACCAAAAATCCGGATAGACTATTGCTGAGAATAAACTCTCCAAACCATTGTTGGTCTTCGGTTCTGTAGCCTGTCCGGAAGCCTACACTAAAAGGCATAATAAATCTGAAGAAATGAGTGTCGGCATAAATTTCAGCTCCCAACGAGGCAGGCGATATCGTAAACGATTCATCCGGTTGATTATCAACCCGCGTTAATTTATAACTTCCCATTGCCTGATCATAAAAAATATTGAGACGTAAACGTTTGAGATATACCAGGCTGCCGATGGCAACATCCGGATTCCACAGAGGCATCTGGTAAGTGCATCTAAAAATGTATAAGTCATCGCTGTAGATTGAGGCGTAGCCGCGGGGGTAACTCAGTAAATTGCTGTAGCGGTAATAATATTTATAATTGTCTGATTCGCCGGCCCAGTCGCCATTTTTAATGTGCTGAAATTCATTGTTTATGGTAATCGCGTGGTACTTGAAGAGTCCCGGTATGTAAATTTTTGAAATGAGACCGACTATTGATCCATTTTGGTAGTTTCCCCATGGCGAATTTCGATAAGAGAGACTAATGGCCTGTCCATGGCGGTAGGTCACATCTCTTGTGCTGCCCTGCCGTAGATTGTGAAAATAAAGGGCGTATTGCATGCCTTGAAAATCAATGGCCGGGATGGATTGAGTTACGAAATTGTTGGTGGGGATTGTTTTGCCCTCAATATTCAGATATTCCTGCATGGGGTATGTTATTCCGGAGCGGCTTTCGAGGGTGTAACGGGCACTGATACTTAATGATCGGTTGTAATTATTACGACTCAGATTTAACGGTATGGTGACGCCGGTTTTTAGAGTCAGATAGTTCAATTGTTGATTGGTGTCGATTTTGTATGTTTTTGATCCTATTTGATAAAGCCCATTTTGCTCATATTGTTCGTCGCCTTTTCGAAGAATGAGATCAAAAACCGGGAACCAACCGCGGTAGGAGAAATTCAGATTGTATTTTTCATGTTTTTTTGATGGGTCACCGTTATAGCCGGCCGACACGATGGCTGTTCCCAAAAGATTTTGTGACATCACCGACAGGCCCGTATACAATTCGCTACGGTCGAAATCGATATAAGTAGGGGCCCAGCTGTGCAGGTTAAAGAGATTCCACTTGCTGTAATTCTGAACTTTGTAATTGGTTGTATTATTATTTTTAGAAACATCAACCGTTGGTTCTTGTCTGGATAAATCTTTGGCTAAACGATCAATGAACGATTCGTTTTTAGTTGCTGCCGGAGGGTTGCTTTCCGAATAGAGAACAGGTCGGTATCCGTTGCTGTCATACCGGCTGTACACAAGGTTCCCGTTGGGCAAAATGGTAGGGTAGGAGGCGCCAAATGCCGATGAGGTTAGGCATGTGGTGGTATTGTCGGTCAGATCAAGTTTGAATATTTCATCGCTGACAGTTCCTTTGGCGACATACCAGATGGTGTCCTCTTTTTGAATGGGATAGCGTTTCTCATCGTAGTCAGGAGTGGTTATTTCCTGCCATTTTTCATTGTTGGGATTCAGCGAATAAATGGCTTTACCTTTGTTGGTAAGTAAAAGACAGACGAGGTTTTGCCCATTGGCATTCCAGGTTGGTGTAAAAGGATAGTAGTTGTTTGGTGTGGGAATTTCTTTAATTATTTGGCCGCTTTGGGCGTCAATTATTGTTATAAAAAAGCGATAGTCAGTTTTGGCTTCTACAGCAGCAATGATGTTTTGCTGAGGGTGAATGGCCGGGGATTGGAGATGGCGGTGCAGATGAATGGTGTTTGATTTTTGAGTTTGTCGGTTATAAGTGCGTATGACAGACCATATTTCATTTTCCCACCGTGGATGACTTCGCAATTCCGACCAGATCACCATGCTTTGGTTGGCACTGACAGGCTCATCTTCCCGGTCTCCGGTGTAAACCAGTGTTTGGGTGCTGCCTGTGGCCGGGTTAATTTGTACTATCTGTGATCTGATGCCGGGGCCCTCCAGTTGAGCTATTATCGCACTGTCGTCGATGGCTGTCAGGTATTTGTAGTTGAGATAATCGTTGTCTGAAATGTTAACAGGTTTATAACTGGTTGTGACAAGATGGTTGTTTTCATCTTGCCAGTTGTGTTGCAGTTGGTCAAACAGTTGATTGTATAATTGTTTTTTGTTGAATCCTGTTTGCTTTCGGAGGCTTCGGTTAAACGGGTTGATAAACGGGCTGTTGCGACCGGTATTGGAGAGGGCGTTTTCCCACAGTTCCGGGCCGTATTTTTGCCGTGCCAGTCCAGCGAATAAATAGCCCATCTTGTAATAATTTGCGACCTGATCGCGATAGGAGCCCAGGTAGGCTTTGTCATATGAGTAGCGACCTTTTTCAAGTAATTGAGCCTTGATTTCGTTGTTAAATTCAAAGGATCGACCGCGCCCACTGTTGGTGAGTGTCGTTTCGGTGATGACGGCATCGCCTTCCAGAAACCAGAGGGGCAGGTATAAGCCCAACACAGCTCCCGGAGCTTGTTGGCCTGTAAATATACTGGCAAACCGGGTGAAGCCCTGGTTTAGTTGACTGATTTGTACCACATGGCGATATTCGTGAATGCCCAGATGCTTAAGCCATTCTATGGAACCATTGGATTGCCCCGGCATCGTATAAAATTCACTTCGTCGTGGAGCCCATGTTACAAAGCCGTTGGAGTAGCTGGATTGGTTGTGCAACAGCAAATCAATTCTTCGTGGGTTTATTTTATGAGCCCCTGTTACTTGTGGGGCAATGCTATCCATGAAAGCAGCGAGTTGTTCAGCCCGTTCCTGCATACTCTCTTCAAAGACAAGGCGAACCACCGGGGTTTTTATTTGTTTCCATTTTAATCGGGCCGGATCGTTGCCTGAGGAATAGTATTGACCAGTCAGGTTATAACAAGCCAGTAGAAATATGAAGGTGAGTAGATTTTTCATTTTTTAACGCATTTAGCTTTACGAATATAGGAAAAATGAGGAAGCATAATTTGTTGGGGTTTATTTTTTGGATAGTATAGGTTGTGGGGAGGCAAATTTTTGATTACTGACAGTTTAATTTGCTTGTTGAGTTTTAGTTATTAACTGTGGTAATTTTCTTTTAATAGTAAGCCTTGTTTGTCAATGTTTTTGTCCGTTTCGTGTTTTTTTATTTTGTTCTGTATGAGGAAATTTATCTTATATTTAGTGCCTGTCCATAAAGTCGGGAGTTTGAGCTATAAAGTTCAAATTCAAGGCTTGCGCAGCTCTAAAAATGTGAGTTTACTCCCGTAAATGACCATTTTGAGAGCAAGCGTAACGCAGAAGTTGACTTTATAGACAGACACTATTTAGCAGTATTAGTTAATGGTAGCAATATGAATCGATATTTATTAATTTGGTTGGGTGTCTTTGGGTGTAGTATAATCTTTATGTCGGGGGTTTATGCCCAGCCTGATAGCTTGCAATTGCAGCGCGACTCTCTCAATTTCGTTGCTGCGGTTGATTCTGCGGCGATGGCTGATTCGTTGGCGTTGGTTGAGATGCATCATCGTTTGGCAGAGCTGGAGGCTCAACGGCAGGTTGAAGCTTTGGAGAAGGCGGCGCTTAAGGTTCGTCTGGATGCATTATCGACCACCGATAATATGAAAAAGGAAGAATTGCTTCAACAGCTCAAAAGTATTGAGGATAATGAGAAGCAGCGACGTATCACGCAAAAGGCACGTATCGACTCATTGCGTACCATTGTCTCGGGTTACCCGGTAGTGGGGTTGCTTCAGGATACTTTGTTTTTTATTTATAATAAAGTTGGGGCCTTTACGCCGGCACAACGTGCCGCCAATATTAGCCGTAAAATTAGAGAAATAACCGATAATGATGTTTTTTTTGCTGAGGAGCTAAAAGTGACCTCTTCAGCGGGCACTTATGATGTGGTTTATGGCGAAACGATCATTGTGAGTATTTCGGAGATTGATGCATTGTGGTACGACTCCACGCCTGAGAAGTATAGTAATACCCTTATGCCCCTCATCAGACACTCGATAGTTACGGCCCGCGAGGAAACTTCGATGACAAAACTGATGTTGCGTATTGGAATTATGCTGCTGGTACTGATTTTGGCATGGCTTGTAATCTGGACTATTGGAAAAGGCTATGTGCGTTTGTTGAAGTTTATCACGGCTAAATCGGAGGTTTGGTTGAAGGATTTGCGTTATCGCGATTATGTCTTTCTTACAACAGAGCATGCCTTGAAGGGGATTTTGATGTTGGTGCGTTTTTCGCGCTGGGTTGTTTATGCTTTGCTGATATATATTACTTTGCCAATAATTTTTAGCATTTTCCCGTTTTCCCGCGATTGGGCCGATGCTTTGTTTCGTCTGATATGGTCACCTTTCAAAGGTATCCTTCTGGCCATTTGGCATTACTTGCCTAACCTTTTCAGTATATTGGTTATTTACTTCTTAATGAAGTATTTTATTCGTTTTGTTAAATATATTTTTATAGAAATAAGATCGGGTAAATTAAGAATTTCGGGTTTCCATGCCGATTGGGCTATGCCTACCTATGCAATTGTGCGTTTTTTGTTATACGCATTTATGTTTGTTATGATTTTCAGGTATTTGCCCGGCTCCGATTCAGATGTTTTTCAGGGCGTCTCGGTGTTTATAGGTATTCTGTTTTCTTTGGGTTCCACTTCTGCCATTGCCAATATGGTGGCGGGATTGGTGATTACCTATATGCGACCGTTTAAGATGGGCGATTTTATCATGATTGGACAGGTTAAAGGTCATGTGTTGGAAAAAACGTTGCTGGTGACGCGTCTGCGAACCGTTAAAAATGAAGTGGTGACCATCCCTAATTCAGCCGTTTTAACTGGCAATACGGTTAACTACAGCACCGAATCGGCCGTACAGGGTTTAATTATAAATACAACGGTGACCATTGGTTATGAGGTGCCGTGGAAGGGGGTGCATGAAGCATTGATTGAGGCAGCCATGCGTACCGAATTATTGGAGAAAGAGCCGGTGCCTTTTGTGTGGCAAACCAGTCTTGATGATTTTTATGTGGCATACCAGATCAATGCCTACACCAAGCATGCAGGGAAGCAGGGACGTATCTATTCTGAGTTGCATCAAAATATTCAGGACGTGTTTAAAGCGAGTGGAATTGAAATTATGTCTCCACATTATCGGGCTAATCGTGATGGTAACGCTACAACCGTTCCCCCCGATCCAACCCCTTCGACATTTAATCCTTCGATAGATAAAAATAAAGAATGAAAAAAATACGACCGGTTATTTATCAGTTATTGCCTCGTTTATTCGGGAATACAAATCAATCGTTAAAGGTTGGTGGTTCTATCCATGAAAATGGATGCGGTAAATTTAATGATGTTTCGGTGGCGGCACTTCAATCTATTGCTTCAATGGGGGTCACACATATTTGGTACACCGGAATTCTGGAACATGGAACTCAAACAGACTACTCGACTTATGGGATTGCCAATGATTCGATGGATGTGATTAAAGGAGTGGCTGGTTCGCCTTATGCTGTTAAAGATTATTACGATGTTGATCCCGATTTGGCGGTTGAGGTGCCAAACCGAATGGCAGAGTTCGGGAAATTGGTGCAGCGTACGCATGAGTGTGGCTTAAAGGTGATTATTGATTTGATTCCCAATCACGTGGCCCGTCATTACTTGTCGGATGCAGCCCCTGAAGGGACGGCTTCTTTTGGTCAGGATGATGATACGTCGGTGGCATTTCTTCCGGGTAATAATTTTTATTATTTGCCGGGGACTGCTTTCCGGTCACCGGTCGTTGTTTCCGATGGCAGCCGGTGGCACGAAGAACCGGCCAAAGCCACCGGTAACGACTGTTTTACGCCATCGCCGTCGGTCAACGATTGGTACGAGACGGTGAAACTTAACTACGGCGTCGATTATGTGGGGCACGGACCTTCAGTATTCGATCCCATACCCGACACCTGGCTTAAGATGCGAGATATTGTGTTGTTTTGGTCGGCGAAAAAAGTGGACGGTTTTAGATGTGATATGGCCGGTATGGTGCCCATCGAATTTTGGCGATGGCTCATATCTGAAGTCAGGAAGTCGTTTCCTGACCTTCTTTTTATCGGGGAGGTTTATGATGCTTCTGCCTATACTGGTTTTTTGGATGCGGGTTTTAACTATTTGTACGACAAAGTGGTGTTTTACGACAGTGTACGTTCCGTAATTGAAGGCAAAGCGCCTGCATCAATCATGACCCAATGCTGGCAACGTACCGAAGGGGTACACAATAATTTGCTTTATTTTCTCGAGAATCACGACGAGCAGCGTCTGGCATCCGATTTTTTTGCGGGGGAGGCCGTTAAGGGTATTCCTGCTATGGTGCTGGCGGCAACCATGTTCTCAAATCCGGTTCTTATTTATTTTGGTCAGGAATTGGGTGAGTCGGGAATGGCATCCGAAGGTTTCAGTGGCCGTGACGGCAGGACGACCATTTTTGATTACTGGAGTCTGAAGTCTGTTTGTGACTGGCGTTCAAACGATCTTTGGGATGGCTCGATGCTAAATCCTGAATCTTCGAAATTAAGAGATATTTATCAAAAGTTGTTGGTGTTAATCAATCGTGAACCCGCGTTGTCGGGCGGTCAGTTTTACGATGTTATGTGGGCAAATGGTGACAATAAGCACTGGGATGAGGCTCATTTGTTTGCATTTATTCGATATACAGGGGAGCAGTGTGCTTTGGTGATTGTTAATTTTGGGTCTGAGGCTCAGGATTATCGTTTGATTATACCCCACGATGCTTTTGTTCAGAGCGGTCTTAGGATTGATTGGTTTTATACCGGCGTCGATTGGCTTGGCTTCAATGCCGAAATTCAGTTTCCCGGCGAAATAGCCACGGAAGCCGGATTGGGGGGCCGTATTGATGGATGGTCGGCAGCAGTGTATGAGCTAAAGGGGAAACCGTGAAATGACGAGTGGGCCTGAGGATGCATCTGCTGTTTTTTACCCGCACATTATTATTTTTGTCAATGAATATTTTGAAAGCGAGCGTAACGAAAAACAACGGGGGGCTTGCTGATATTAAAATAGGAATATATGCAACGGATTATTTCATTTTTAAGACAAGTAAAACAAAATAACAACCGGGAATGGTTTGAGGTACATAAGGCTGATTATGTGGCAGCGAATGCTGAGTTTAGGTCTTTTGTTGAACAGCTGATTATGGGTATTAGTCTTTTTGACAAATCGATAAAAGGCCTTACCGTTAAGGATTGTACCTATCGTTTTTATCGTGATGTCAGATTTTCACTTAATAAAGAACCGTATAAAACTCATTTTGGTGCTTATATCTGCCCTTTTGGTAAGAAGTCGGGTTTTTCAGGTTATTACTTTCATGTTGAGCCCGATGGTGATGGTTTTCTGGGCGGTTCACAGTTAGATACCGGATTATATGGGCCTGAAACAAAAATATTAAATAGCATACGCGAAGAGATTTCTTTAAATGGAGATGTTTTTGAAGCGACTCTTAGCAATGATCAGGGATTCGTCCTTGCCGACAGAAATCCTTTGAAACGGGTGCCTCGTGGTTATTGCGCGGACTCTCCTTACGCTGAATATCTTAAGTTGAGAAATCCCATATTGTGTAAAACTGTGGATGAGACGTTTATTCTTGATAAACATTTGCTTGAAAATACCCTTGAAGCATTTCGGGCTACGTTGGATTTTAATATCTGGCTGAATAAGGCTGTGAGTTATGCGCTGGAAGAGAAATAGGCACAACGATTAGCCTTTGGTCGGGTCTGAATAGGGATACTGAATGTCTTTGTTCATCTATGATTTTATGTTAAGAGGCTTGTTTGGTCGATTTTTCCAAAAACAATTCAATTTGGTTATATTTGTTTTCTTATTCAGAAAAAACAAATCATGATCGATAGTTCACAGGTAGTTATTGAAAATGTGGTGGTTCATCACATAGGCTCGCGTGCCGAAGGGCAACCCGTTAGGTTTTCGAAAGATGTGCTACGGCTTCAGGATGAAGAGATGGTTGGCAGTGTTTTGAAAACTTATTTTTTCAATGCCTTTAAAACCGAGGCTTATTTTAACTTTATCGGCGGCGAGCAGGAAGCTTCCGGCTTGGTCCGGCAGATGGCGGCAGAGGTGTTTAGTGATCCTACTACTTTTTATAATGCATCGTTGCAGCTCGCTGAATTTTTGCACGAGCAAAGCAATCATCCTAAAATCAGAGGGGGCGAATTTTATCTGGCTTTATTTCGCAATTGTGTGGTTGATGGTGAAGTCGTCGATGGGTTAGGAATTTTTAAATCTGAAAATAAAGAGACTTTTTTGAAGGTTTATCTTAAAGAGCAGAATTTTGAACTGGGGGCGCAGGAGGGTATTAACATTCGCAAACTCGATAAGGGATGTATTATATTTAATACCGAGCAGGAATTTGGATATAAGGCCGTGATGGTCGATAACATTAATAAAGGTAATGAAGCCCGCTTCTGGAAAGAGGATTTTTTGGGGCTTCAGCCTCGCGAAGACAGCTATTATTTCACCCAGAATTATATGAATCTTTGCAAGGGTTTTGTTCAGGATGTATACAATGGTCAGAACCAGGTGCCTAAGCCAGAGCAGTTTGATTTCCTCAATCGATCAATGGATTTTTTTGAGAATAAACAGAGTTTTGCGCAGGATGACTTTGAGCGCGAGGTGGTTCGTTTTCCGGAAGTGTCTGAAGCTTTCACCGATTACAGGCAACAGTTTGAAGAGGAGCGGGGCCTTCCCATAAATGATAGTTTTGATATTTCAAAAAGTGCGGTGAAAACCGAAAAGAAACATTTTAAATCGGTCCTTAAACTCGACAAGAATTTTCATGTGTACGTGCATGGCCGTCGTGAATTTATCGAAAAAGGTTTTGATCAGCAGAAGGGAATGAATTATTACAAACTTTTTTACGAACAGGAAGTTTAAATGCGATCCGTTTGTTGAGCTAATCATACTTTTTAAAGTGTTGAGCTTTATTTTTGAGCAGCAGGAAATTGTTTGTACTGAAGCCGGTTTTTGATTTTTAGATATGACCAGAATTTTACCACCAGATTTTATCCGTCGATTGGAACTGCAGATGGGGCCTGAAAGCGATATTTTTATGAGCGCTTTGTCGGACGATCCTGTGTTGTCGGTACGTCTGAATGCCCTGAAACCGACAAATGGAATTTGGTCTGAGGCGAAACGGGTGCCTTGGTGTGCTGATGGTCGTTATTTAAGCGAAAAACCTGTTTTTACGCTCGACCCGTTGTTTCATGCGGGTTGTTACTATCCGCAGGAAGCCAGCAGTATGATTATTGACTGGTTGGTCCGGAATGTTTGTCAGCTGCCGGATCAACCTGTGGTGCTCGATTTGTGTGGCGCGCCGGGAGGAAAAAGTACGTTGCTGGCCTCTTTCCTCGATGGACGTGGAATGTTGGTGGCCAATGAGGTGATTAAAAATCGCGCATTGATATTGGCTGAGAATTTGGTTAAATGGGGAGCTTTTAATACCGTAGTTACCCGAAACGATCCGGCGGATTTTGCGTCATTGAATTCAATGTTCGATTTAATGCTCGTTGATGCGCCATGTTCCGGTGAAGGAATGTTTCGTAAGGATCAACGCGCGGTGGATGAATGGAGTCTTAAAAATGCTGAGATGTGCGCTTCGAGGCAACGACGTATTTTAACAGATGTATGGCCGGCACTGAAACAAGATGGCTTTTTGATTTACAGCACCTGCACGTTTAACCCCGAAGAGAATGAGAATAACATCACCAGATTTGCCGAAGCGCATGGTGCCGAAGTGATGTCGTTTGAGATACCCGATGACTGGGGGATTCATCAGCTGGACGTTGCCGGAGGGAGGGCTCTTGGGTTTTATCCGCATAAGGTGCAGGGCGAAGGTTTTTTTGTGTGTGTATTACGAAAAACAGCCGGGAGCGAACCAATGAAATTGAATAAATCCAAAAAGAAACGGGTTTCCGGAACTTCTGTAAAAGTTGATTTCCCGGATGTTTTAAATCGTGCTATAAACCAATGGCGGTTCTCGGCTGTGAAAGATATATGGGTAGCTTTTCCATTGGCGCATGCCAATGAGTTGGAGCGACTGAAACAAAAGTTGATGGTGATTCATTACGGGGTTTCTTTGGGACAGCCGGTGAAGAAGGCCTGGCAGCCGACGCATGCTTTGGCTGTAAATACAGCACTTCAGCCCAACGCTTTTCCGGTGGTTGAGTTGGATAAGACCATGGCTCTGCGCTATCTCAAAGGAGAGTCGTTGCCGTCAATGACCGATGAAAAAGGGTTTTGTTTGGTTTCATATAAGACGATTCCGTTGGGTTTCGTTAAAAATATAGGGACTCGTATGAATAACCATTATCCAGCCGAGTGGCGTATCAGAATGAGAATAGAATTTTGACACGGTCGTGAGAAGCGATGCTATTTGTTTTTTTGACGACTGTTATTTGTGGCTGTTTACTGAAATAAGTTTCTTACATTTGCCGCTCTTTTTGAGAATTGCGATTGATGATTTTTTTTTGATTTGACAGGCGTTCCGGGGGAAACATCTTAAGTGATGCATGGATGCGTTTTTTTGTATCAGTCTGAAGTGTGTCTCGCATATTATTGGATCATTTTGTAAAGCAGAGTGAATACTTCCATGGTGATATCAGCAGGGAAGTGGGATGTGACAGAAGAAAATAGACTATATATAATATTATGAATTTTCGTTTTATCCTGAATATTTTTGGCCGGGTACTAGTCTTACTAGGGCTTTTTATGCTGCTCAATCTTATATGGGTATTGGTTTATCATGAAGATACATTGGTGCCGCATCTGGCGTCGAGCTTCATCTGTATTATGACCGGCGGGGTGGCCTATTTTATTACACGTCATGAACTTAAGCAGTCGCTGGGTTTAAAAGATAGTTACTTTACGGTAACCTTTACCTGGGTGCTTATTTCGGTCTTTGGTTCGTTGCCTTACCTTCTTACCGGTTCTATACCGCATATTCCAGATGCTTTATTTGAGACGATTTCGGGATTTACCACCACTGGATCATCGATTCTAACAGATATAGAAGTGTTACCCAAAAGTATTTTGTTTTGGCGAAGCATGACTCATTGGATTGGCGGAATGGGGATTATTGTATTGGTGGTGGCCATCTTACCGCTATTGCGTATTGGGGGTTATAATCTTTTTAAAAATGAAGCCTCGGGTATTTCTTATGAGAAACTGACACCAAAGACAACCAGCACGGCCAAACGTTTGTGGGGTATTTATATCACACTTACTTTTGTTCAGGTGGGGTTACTTTTGTTGGGCGATATGAATTTATTCGATGCATTAAATCATGCGTTCAGTACCATGTCAACCGGTGGTTTTTCTACTAAAAACAGTAGCATTGGCGAGTATTCGCCTTATGTGCAGTATGTCATTATTTTCTTTATGCTTTTGGCCGGTGCCAACTTTTCTTTGCATTATCATTTTTTTAAAGGCCGGTTCCGGCGTGTGTTCCAGAATATAGAGCTGCGTGCTTATTTGGGTATTATTGTGGTTGTTAGTGCCACAATTGCCGTAATTATATATCATACAGGCGGTTTGTCTGGCGAGAAGGCCATTCGTGATTCATTGTTTCAGGTGGTTTCTATTTTGACAACCACCGGCTTTGTGACCACCGATTATTTGGCCTGGCCGGTGCAGGCCTGGGGGCTGATCTTTTTGTTGATGTTTATCGGAGCTTCGGTAGGTAGTACAGGTGGTGGAGTGAAGGTGATCAGACATGTGGTATCGCTTAAAAATGTGATGCTTCATTTCAGGAAAATGCTCCATCCAAACAGTGTGACTGTGCTTAAGATTAATGGTGAAGTTATTGATGAGGAAAAGGTCAGTAGCCTAATTTCCTTTTTGGTGCTTTACATACTTACGTTTACCATCGGTTCAATTATTATGTCATTTCTGGGCGAAGATATCCTGACCTCTGTGGGAGCTGTGGCTGCCAATATGGGTGGTGTAGGACCGGGAATCGGTTCAGTAGGGCCGGCCAGTAACTATGCTCATATTCATGATGCCGGAAAGGTTGTATTATCGTTGCTGATGATCATTGGCCGATTGGAACTGACCACTGTTTTGGTTCTGTTTACCCGTTTGTTCTGGGTGCGATAATCGGTTTAATAAAAAATCTCCGACACCTTAAAATAAAGGGGATCGGAGATAAATTATTTGTGTCACCTAAAATTATCAGGCTTCTTTTTATATTTTCTTTTCGTTTTTAAGTTTTAAGTCAAAGACATCCCCGCGTCGATCTTTTAGATTACGAACACTGCCATAGGTGTGTAGTTCTGAAAGTAAGTCCAGATCTACATCCGAGACCAATATCATTTCGGTGTTAGGCGTTGCTTCCGATTTGATGCCATTGGTTGGAAATGCAAAGTCGCAGGGCGTGAATACTGCTGATTGCGCATACTGAATATCCATATTATGAACCTTTGGCAGGTTACCCACCGAGCCGGCAATGGCCACATAACATTCGTTTTCGATGGCGCGGGCACGGGCGCAATAGCGCACACGGCTGTAGCCATTTTGGGTGTCGGTGAGAAAAGGTACAAATAATATGTTCATACCCTGATCGGCCAACAAACGCGGTAGCTCCGGAAATTCCACATCATAACATATCAAAACGCCAATTTTGCCGCAATCGGTTTCCATAATTTTAACCTGATCGCTGCCTGCCAGTCCCCAAAATTTCACTTCGTCGGGGGTGACATGGATTTTTTCATAGCTATCCCATGTGCCGTTGCGACGGCAGAGATAACCTACGTTGTATAGTTTCTCACCTTTCATCAGTGGCATGCTACCTGTGATGATGTTGATGTTGTAGCTGATGGCCAACTGGATAAAGCGTTCGCGAATTTCTTCGGTATATTCGGCCAGCTTGCGAATGGCTTCGGGCTCCGAGAGGTGATTGTATTTCGCCATGAGAGGGGCATTGAAAAACTCCGGGAACAGAATGAAGTCACTTTTGTAACCCGATACGGCATCCACAAAATATTCCATTTGTTCATACATTTCCTCAGGTGTAGCGTAGAGGCGCATCTGCCACTGCACCAACCCCAATCGTACAATAGGTTTTTGCTGGTTGAGTTTTTTGCTTTTTTGTGTGTAGTAAATATTGTCCCATTGCAGCAATACGGCATAGTCTTTCGATTCTTTATCGCCCGGCAGGTAGTTAATCAGCACCTTTTTTACGTGAAAATCGTTGGATAGCTGAAAGGTCAGCGTTGGATCGTAAAGTTCTTTTTGTTTTACTTTTTGTATGTATTCTTTGGGCGTCAGTTCCTGGGCATGTTTGTGGTAGTTGGGAATGCGTCCTCCAAAAACAATGGCTCGCAGGTTGAGTTGTTCGCATAGTTCTTTTCGGGCATCATAGAGGCGGCGACCTAAACGTAAACCCCGAAACTCGGGCCGGATAAACATATCAATGCCGTATAAAATATCGCCGCGGGGATTGTGGGTGGTAAAGGTACTGTTACCTGTTATTTCTTTGTAGGTATGTTCATCCCCAAATAGCTCATATTTTACAATAAGCGATAACGCACACCCAACAATAACGCCATCTACAACCACGCCTATTTGTCCCATTGGGAATATGTTAAGCAGTGTTTGAATATGGTGTTCTCTCCAATATGAGTCGGGCCATTGTTCATAGGCCTTCATCATAGCTGATTTTAGTTCTTCATAATCTTCTATATTGAGATTACGAAGCTCAACGTTTTTGATTTCGCTCATAATATAACAGGTTTAAAAATTGACGGGTTACCCGGTATTGGTGATCTTAGTATTATTTTGGGAGAATTAAGGTTTCCTTATTGGTAGATGTTACCGCCTTTTGACCTGATATCTGGATTTTTGTAAAGACTTTTTACGGAAATTTTGGAAATGGCTTAAAGTCAGGGTCTCTTTTTTCCAGAAAAGCCTTACGTCCTTCCTGAGCTTCTTCCATCAGATAGAACATCAGCGTGGCATCGCCGGCTAGCTCCATGATGCCTGTTTGTCCGTCGAGTTCGGCATTCAATCCGCGTTTAATCATGCGCATTGCCATCGGGCTTCTTTGCAGCATTATTTTACACCATTCTACAGTTTCGTCTTCCAGCTGGCTCAAGGGGACGACTTTGTTTACCAGACCCATTTGTTCCGCTTCTTTGGCTGTATATTGTTTGCATAGAAACCATATTTCACGGGCTTTTTTCTGACCTACGTGGCGGGCCAGATACGATGAGCCAAACCCGGCATCGAAGCTTCCTACCTTTGGGCCACTTTGTCCGAAGATGGCATTTTCGCTGGCTACGGTAAGGTCACATATAACGTGCAATACGTGTCCGCCACCAATGGCATATCCATTAACCATGGCTACTACCGGTTTTGGGAGTGACCGGATGCGTTTGTGCAGGTCAAGCACGTTGAGGCGGGGTACGCCGTCTTCACCGATATACCCACCATATCCTTTTACGTTTTGGTCGCCGCCTGAACAAAATGCTTTGTCGCCTTCGCCGGTCAGGATAACAACGCCTAAGTCCTGACGCTCACGACATATATCAAAGGTTTCGATGAGTTGTTTGACCGTTTCCGGACGAAATGCATTGTAAACCTTTGGCCGGTTTATCGTTATTTTGGCAATGCCTTCAAAACTTTCAAACTTAATATCACTGTATTCTTTTTCGGTTTTCCAGATACGCATGTTTGGATGATTTTTATTGATTAGATAAAAGTTCAACTTCTGTATTTTGCTTGTCCTAAAAGTGGATATTTACCATGGTTAATCTCCATTTTTAGAATTTTGCAAATCCTGAATTTGTACATTTTTTATCAGGTACTTGTTTTTTTTGATTACACCAGATCCGTCTGAACTGTCGGTTGTATTTCACAACAATATTAAATCTTTTTTAGATCATTTCGTTTCTCAAAAACTTAAAATATTTCTTTAATAATTTTCCGCTTTCAACATTCGGCGTAAAAATCTCCAATAGTTGAGGTTTTTCGGATGGTTCAAAGAATTTGGGCAACAACTGTTCCATCTCTTCCTGATTATGAGCCGAAAAATAGTTCAAATGAAAGGTTTGTGCTATCCCCTCGCACGTCGTGTTGTGGTTTGCTTCAAAGTACGCTTCCAATTCATCCGTTTCAGCAGGGCCTGTAATAAAGCGGAAGATGCCGCCTCCGCCATTATTTATTACAATGACACGGAAATTGTTGGGTAGGTATTTGTGCCACAATCCATTGCTGTCGTATAAGAAGGATAGGTCACCAACAATCAGCAAAACGGGTTGCGTGGTTCCATAGGCGGCACCGGCGGCTGTACTTACACATCCATCAATACCGTTGGTACCCCGGTTGGCATACCAGGTTTGTCCGGGAGCCCATTCAAATAGTTGAGCATACCTAACGGGGGTGCTGTTTCCCAGGTGTATTTGGTAGCCGGCCATTGTATGTTCGCTGAGAGTTTTAAACAGGTTCAGATCCGACCAGGGAGTTTTGTCGAAAAATTGAAAGTGTCGTTCTGTTGATAAGCGACTTCTTTTTTCCCAGATTTCCGGAAAACGATTTTCGCGTTTTTGCATCTGGTCTGCCACATGATTTAGTATGTTGGCGGCATTGCCTTTAATGATTCGCGAAACGGCCTGATAGGTGTCGGTAATATTATCGTGATTGGAGAAGTGCCAGTGTATGTGAGGCGAGTGCTTGCGCAGTAGCTTTTTAATCATTTTCGACAACACGGGGATGTCCAGAGTGATAAGCATATCAGGACTGAAAATAAGTTCTTCATCTTCAGTAATGGTGGAAACAATGCGGTCCATATTACCAAAAAAGGGCTCGCCTTCCATGTTCGACAGGGTTTCGGTTAATACCACTACACCTTTTGAAGCGAGAGCTGATAAAGCTTCCTGTAGATTTTGATCTTTGTGCATGGCACCTACAATGACCAAAACCCGTTCGTAGCGTTCAATCTCGTTTGTCAGCAATGCAATAGCATCTGTTGATAATGCGCTGTCGCCGGTTAATATCTCAATTTTTCGGGCCTGGGTATTTGGGTAAACGGTTTTGCCATATAACGGTTCGCGCATTGGGACGTTTATATGGATGGGACCAGGGATCTGGCCGTTGCATTTTTGAAAGGCCTCGTTGAGGGTGCGATTCATAAACCACTCGTCGTCGGGATGCCCGCCGGATAAGGGCAGAGAGCATTGGTAACGGATGAAATTATTGTAGATGCCCGGTTGTTCAATGGCCTGGCCATCCGATTGATTAATCCATTCTTTTGGTCGGTCGGCAGTGATCACTACCAGAGGAATTTGTTGATAATATGCCTCAGCCACAGCCGGCGCATAATTAAGCGCTGCGGTACCACTGGTGCAAACCAGGGCTACAGGCTGCCGTTTTTCACGCGCCAAACCCAACGCAAAATAACCCGCACTGCGTTCATCTACAATGCTGAGACATTCGAATTTCTCAGAACTTGAAAAGGAGATGATTAACGGTGCATTACGCGAACCCGGAGATATAACAACCTGTTCAACACCATGCAGGTGGCATAAATCCACCAGCGCTTTTACAATCGGTTTGTCTGAAATTGCTTTGCTCATAATTGGTTGTTTGATGGTAGCGGCGTTGATAATAGCCGTTTTTTTTGTCTATAATTTATTGATGACAGACAGCAACGTTTGGCTTTTCAGGATGGTTTCATTCCATTCGCTGTGCAGGTTGGATTGACGTGTCAGGCCTCCACCAACAAAAATGGTGCTGTGCATTGCTTCTGTTTTCATGCTTCTGATATTGACGAATAATTTTGAATTATTGGTTCCTATGGGGCCTAAAAATCCACCGTAATAACTACGGTTATGTTTTTCAATGGAACGAATCAAATGCATGGCTTTACTCTTGGGTTCACCACATAGTGCCGGTGTTGGGTGCAAAGCTTTCACAAATTGTGCCAACTTAAATGATGGCGGACTGTCGAAAATGTAGGTTGTTTTAAGGTGGGTGAGGTTGCCGGCTCTGGAAATTTCAGGACCGTCTTTTTGGTAGTCGGTGATGTTGAATTTGTTAAGGGTGTTATCGATGAAGTTGCTGACCAATCCTTGTTCTTCAATTTCTTTTTGAGTCCATGATTTATACGCCGCATCGTGGGTGCGTGTACCTGCCAAAGCAACGGTCGTACAGGTGCCATTTTGTCCTGAAAAGAGGAGCTCAGGCGATGCGCCTGTCCAAATGCCGGTTTGGGGTGTTGATACCATAAAAACAAAGGCCTTGGGATACCTGACCAAAAGGTGTTCGAAAATGTAGGGTAATGCCGGTATTAAATTTTTGTGGACGGGTAATGCTCTTGATAATATGATTTTTTCGACTTCCCCGTTGTTTAACGCCTGCTGCATGGCTGCAAATTGTTCGGAATAATCATAAAAATCATGTGTCTCAGGGTTTGTTTTACCCGATGAATAATCAACATGACCGTCTGTTCCGCTTTTTTGTGAAAGGACCGTTGTTTCCTGATTGGTGAATAGCCACGCCTGTTCTGTTGTTGCATCAAATGGATACATCACAAAACCGTTGGAGTTTTTTGGGTTGTCTAAAAATGTCAGATCGAAGGGGGAGATGGAAGCTATTGTATTGAGGTGCACATCATCCGTTTCGGGTAATCTGTATGCATAAAATGCGGTATTGCTATCCAGATGATTTTTAATAATTTGATTAATGTTGTCCATACGATGCATCTTCCCTGAAAAGAGTTGCAAAGATAGCAAAAATCATCACCTTTTGTTTTATAGAATGTGGCTTAAAATAATTGGTGCGCGGTAAAACTGAAAAACTTTTAAAACGCGCTATTCCGGCGGATTACAAAACCACGTGTAAAAAAAGAAATATCACGTGTGGTTTTACCTGTTATCACGTGTGGTTTTATTCATTATCACGTGTGAAAAAAAAAATATCACGTGTGGTTTTTATCAATAAGACGTGTGGTATTTAAAATATCAATTAATTTTCTAAAACAGATTGTCGCAAAGCTTCTGTCGGATAAGACTGCTGACACGCAAAAAGGAGACAGGGACACGAACCATAGCGAGGGTTTCCTTTAAGATTTGGGCGGGCCGTGATTGTATTTATTCATTTAATTGGAGGACTCCTCTGGCGTCCGGATTGTTGGTAGCCAATGGATGGGCTACCAGCATACGACCCCAATGGGGTCGGACTATAGATTCCAATCAAATAAATATTTATCGTTGTAGTTAATTTCGTTGGTTTTTAAGAAATCAAGATACTCATCTTTAAAGGTTTTTTTTTATGATGCTCTTTTTGATTCAGAATGTATTTTACAACAGCGTCAATTTGAGAATGACTATGTGAAAAAGCTCCAAAACCCTCTTGCCAATAGAAGTGAGAGGAGGTTAATCTGTTTTCGTTTATAAATTCGTTGCTTGCCTTTTTTACTTCCCTTATTAAATCAGAAAGGCAGCAATCCGGTCTTAGGCCAATAAAGAAGTGTATATGGTCGGGCATGCCATTGATTGCAAGCATCTTTTGACCTTTGTTTTGTACAATGCCTGTGATATACTGATACAATCGTTCTTCCCACTCCGACTTAATCTGTGATTCTCTGCCTTTAACTGCAAACACAATGTGTATGTGAATTTTAGAATATGAATTTGCCATATTACGTTGCTGATATTTTATTTTTTAATTCAATAGTTCCGTCAATCCGATGTGTATGTAATTTTGGGATACAAAAGAAATGTTCACTTCCCAATGCTTCAACTTCAAAGAGTCGAACATTAGGCAACTTGGAATAAATTTATTAATTCTGCGAACCTTTTATTAATTGTGCTTACCATTTTTATCTTGTTCATTTATTCGTTTAATTGGAGGACTCCTCTGGCGTCCATATGTTGGTAGCCAATGGATGGTCTACCAACATCCGACCCCACTGGGGTCGGACTATAGATTCCAATCAAATAGTTGTTATATCAGATTTCAAGGGTATTGTAAATGTAAAATCGCTGCCTTTGCCAACTTCACTTTTAAGCCATATTTTTCCACCATGTTTTTCTACAAATTCTTTGCATAATATAAGGCCAAAACCTGTTCCTGATTCATTATCCGTTCCTTCTGTTATTGTTTGTGTGCTAATGTCAAATAATTCTGCTTGAACCTCTTGAGAAATACCTATGCCGGAGTCTTTTACAATTACTTCGACAAATGGAATGTTGTTTGCATCTTTTATTAAATGTGCTGTAACGGATATTTTGCCATTTTTAGGCGTAAATTTTATGGCATTTGATAACAAATTGCGGAGAGTTGTGGAAAGCATGTCTTTATCTGCTTCAATAAAAATGTTTTCAGGTATTCGTTTTGTTAAGGTTATGGATTTGTTTTCGGCCGAATGCTGAAGTAATTCGTATGTTTCATTTGTCAATAAAAATAAATTTATTTTTTTGGGTTTAAAATCAATTGTTCCTCTTTGCGAGCGTGACCAAAGAAGTATACTTTCGAGCAATTTATAGGTATTTTGTATGCTCGTGTATATCATTCCGATGAATTTTTTTTGTTTTTCGCTATCATATTTATCGAATTGTTCATTTAATATTGTTGAAAAGGCAAGCATCGAATTAAAGGGTGCTTTTAAATCGTGTGCTAATATTGAGAAGAATTTATCTTTGGCTGCAACTGCTTCTTTTAGGTTTGCTTCGCTCTTTTTTAAACTGATTTCTGCATGTAACTTGTGATATTCAATTTTTGCATATCTCGTCGCAAATATTAGCATGACTATAAACAGAATCGTAATTATAATACCTGCTTGTTGTCGGTATTCTTTGTGTTTAGAATATAATACGGCCGCCGGAATGTAATATACCAACTTCCATGCATATGCTTTTTTTAACGAAGCGTCTTTAGTTTTTAACGTAAAATTTTCTGTCGCGGGATATTTTTGTTTATTGAGTAGCGGGTAGATTGTTTTAAATGTAAACAGGCCTAAATCGGTTTCAAATTGCGACGCTTCATTGTTTTTAATAATTTCCCAAACATTCGGGTAATATTTGTCGAAGGTTATGTCTTTATGGTCTTTATACATAAACCCCCATTCCAGATCAGGAGATGGTCCTTTAAG
Organism: Geofilum sp. OHC36d9; assembly: GCF_052400685.1. Classification (NCBI taxonomy): domain Bacteria; kingdom Pseudomonadati; phylum Bacteroidota; class Bacteroidia; order Marinilabiliales; family Marinilabiliaceae; genus Geofilum; species Geofilum sp. OHC36d9. The sequence goes on along the minus strand of NZ_JBQTGJ010000004.1, from coordinate 87,843 downwards.
CCAATATCCGTCACTGTTTAAAAGCATTAACTGATTTTTTGCAAGCGAATCTTTGTGTATGAGCATGTTTATTATATTTTCCCCGAAATAATTAAACAAAACGATTCCTCTTTTTTTTCCCTTTTTATCAAAAACAGGTGTTGCAATGCGAATCATTGGTTTTAATGGTTGTTCTATCTGCCCATGTTCAATATTTAAGTCGAGTTGGGACGCAAAAATTTCGTTCTTGTTTAATTTTATAGCATCCTGAAAATAGTATCTGTCTTTTTTATTTTGAAGATTATGTTTTGCTACTGCAGCAGGATACCCATTGTTATAATTAATTCTAATAAGTTCCTGTCCATCGTCGTTTATCAGCCGTACCTGATCGTATATTTTTCTATATATAGCTGTGGTAAGGAATTCCTGGGAAATGGATGTCATGATCTCAGTGTTTGTGGTATCATCCCAAAATTTTAACAGCTGACTGTTTAATGACAGAATCATCAAATCGGTCGTAACGTGTGACATTTCAGTTTGTATGTTTTCGAGCTTCACAGTTACAATATTTTCTGCCTGGGTTTTTTGTTCTCCAATATCCAATATTTCATCAGCCTGGTATATCGTTAAAACAGATGCAGTGATTATGGCAAAAAAGAACAGGAACAGGAGTAGGGTTCTCCTGAATATAACTTTCTTTTTTTTGCGGATTGACTCATTTTTTTGGTTAATCATAGTTCTATGTTATCGGTAACCTTCTTTTAAAACATTAATGCTTTGGTTGTTGTTAGCGGTTGGTGATAGATGATATGAGTTAGACTGCTAGTTGTTTATTATTAAGTAAATATGAAGCTCTGGCGGGCGGCATTTGTTTCGGTTAAGTTGTGTCAGCAAGAAAATACCATTTTTATCGTTTCATTCGTTTTCAAAATGGCCGTTTACGACCGTAAATTCATCTTTCAGGCTTCAAAACGAGTAGTCTAAAAAAAATGTAGATATCAATGAAATTTGGTGTAAAAATTTCACTCGGCCTATAAAAAAATAAATTTTTTACGTACAAAAGCCGTAAAAATGAAATTTCCTTATCTGTTATTAGAGTTTTCGGGTAAGCTTTAAATCCTTCGTCATTGTTAGCGATAGAGCATAAGGCATGCGTTGTGAGCAGAGGTGCGTACTTATTTATGCTCTTTTTATACTGTCCAAAAATACAAATTTTATGGATTAAAGGACGTATCGTGGTGGTCATTATTATTGAGAGGTAGCCAATTGCCTATATGCATGGGTTACGCCATGAATCATTTGTTAGTATCAGGTTGCTTTATTGAGAAGTAAGCAGCCATTATTATTTGAAGTTGATAAAAATGCAAATGTCTGTGATTACTGTTGGTTCAGGATGATCCATGATTCAGATTGTGGAGTAATAAACGTAGTGTCTTCTGTTTGAATTTGGCGTATCAGAATCAGTTTAGAAATGGGTTCAAAAAATAACCGGATATTTTGCTGAGAAGCAAAATATCCGGTTGAATGGTTAGTGCCTGTCCATAAAATAGGAAGTTGGGTTTTATAGACAGACTCTGGTTAATATTTAAAGCGTAATCCAGCCATATAAATATCGCCAATTTCATCCATGAAAGGGAATTCACCGGATTCGTCGTTCAGTAAATTGCGGGCATTTATAAACACTGAAAATTGTCTGCCTGGTGAATAGGTGGCCTGCATGTTAAGAATTAATTTGGGGTCAATGGTTGCTGTTTCATATTGATTGTTAAATGTTTGCTCACTGTAGTAATAACCATATCCCGATATGGTAAATTTTGTCACCGGTTTATAGGTTAATCCTGCCATACCCCAGAATGCAGGCGTCGTTTTGTGCTCAACATTGTCTTTGTAATCGGTAAACTGAAAGTCAGACTTAGCGGAGTTGGCCAGTTGTTCCTCAAGCGGAACCGCTATCTCTCCGTATAAAATGCCGCCTGCCAGCTGTTCAAATGAGGGATAGGCATCGTTCAACTGTGCTTCAGTGATTTCGGAGATGGTATGATCCATTACATCATTTAGCTTGGTTTGTTGAATGGTACCGTGAAATTTACCCACCAATTTGGGCGATATAATCCAGTCTATGCTGGCAGTTAGCCCAATTTGGCGTGCGTCAACCGGGAGGTTCTGGTATTTGATATTTACGTAGGCATCCGGGAGGGTTCCACCTGCCAGTATCGATTGGATGTAACCTGCTGCTGTTGCGTAATCCGCATCCATTCCTTCAGCCAGGCTGAGTTTTGAATATTCAGGCAGCAGGGCGCCGTAATCACGACTTTCTGAGCCAAAAATTTCGAGGTCAATCATTAATGTTTTTGACGGTTTGATGCGATAGCCCAGTTCAATCATATCTATCTTCATCAATTTGTAATTTTCATTGCCGTCGAAGTGCATGTATTGGGGGAATAGTCCCCGTTCGTTGCGGTTCCAAAGATAATTTGATCGTGAATTAATGAGAAAAGAAGAACGGTTGGCTCTTGAGTAAACAGCTCGCAGTATTTGATTTTCGCCCAAAGGCATTGTCCCGGCAATTTGCCACGAAGGATAAATTTTATCGGGCAGGTTATATTTTTCAGCACGCAGCGCTGATACTAGTCTTAATTTTCCAAGGAATAGATATTCGGCACGTAAGCTGGCTGAAAAGGTGTTAAGTTCTTTTTTCCCGTTGAGATAACCTTTCTGACCTGCGGATAGGTATGGCGTGTCGTCCAGGGCTGCTGATTGGTAACTAATGCCCGGTCGAAGATTGAGTGATTTTAATTGCCAGTTGTATTCGGTTGAAGCATTGATTTGTTGCATTTTGCCTTTAAATCCCACTTCGCCCGTGGCAAAATCCTGACTTCCGCTCATATAATTTATTTGGGTCGAAAGTCCGTGGTATTGAATCTGAAGATTGCCATAGCCGGTGTTGGATTTACGACCTGTGAAGGATGTTGCAAGGTCGATAATAGGTGATGAATTAACGTATGACGTTTGAAATCCGGTACTCAGAGTAAAGGACAGATCGCTGTTAGGAGTGTATTCAGAATAAAAATTGACACCCATATTTTCGCGTGCCAGCTCAGGGTCCTCAAACAGGTCATTTACATCCTGGGTGACGGGTATTAGTGTCTGGACGCCGGTAGCAGTTACTGTTTTCATCCGGCTATATTGATCCAGGGTGTAGAATCCGCCATTGGTATGAATGGTTTCTCCCGATTCATTTTCATATTGCAACCCATTTTCATTGTCGAACAGATAAATTTTATCGGTATTCCGGTTTCGGTGCTGGAAATTTGATGTAATGGCTGTACTTATTTTTTTGTTCCATTTTTTACGAAAAGCAATGTCGCCGGTATATGTCTCTTGTGTGCCACCTCTTACAACGCCTGATATAAGAGGTGATGAATCGTCGGTTTTTGAGGTGATAATATTAATGACGCCATTCACTGCGTTTGGCCCGTAAAGGGCACTGGCAGGCCCGCGGACAACCTCTATGCGCTCAATGTCTTCAAAGCCGATGGGCAGGCTTTCCCAAACAATGGCGCCGTATGCGTAATTAAAGACCGGACGCCCGTCTATCATCAGCAATGTATTGGTGTTTTCGGTATAAAGCAGCATGTTATTTTGAGGTATATTGTCAAGTCCCCGTATATGAATATCGAAGTTACCATTGGTTTTTTCGCGGACAATAACTCCGGGAATTAACCGTAGTGCTTCTTCAATGGACGTTGCGCCAAACGTAAAGATCTCTTCTTTGGTTAGTACCGACGAGGAGAGTGGCGCATCAAAGGCGTTTTCGCTCCTTTTGGATGCCGATTTCATGTTTTTGTTCATGATGAGGTCGTAGAGCTCATTGATGCTCGAAACGCCCATTACGTCCATGGCACCCATTAGTTGTTCCAGAGGGAGTTCCGAAAGTTCTTCCATCGACATGTTGACAAGTTCTTCGCGGGAGAGATTGTTCTCTGCTTGCTGCGCGTAAGTGCGAACAGTCGAAAATATGAATAGTAAGGTTAGGAGAAGTATTATTTTTCTCATTATCGTAGTTTTAATCAGTTAATACGTTTAGTTGTCTTAGTTGACCTGAACACCCAGAGCTATTATTTTTTTGGAAATAGTCAGCCCCTGTTTTTCGATGTTATCGGGGCTGATTTCAAATTTTAGCTTTCCGTCATCAATAATAAAGGATATTCCGGCACCTTGTGAGCAGATGCCATGTTGGTTACCTATTATCAGAACTTTGTTGTTCTTTTGATAGGAAGTAAGTACCGGTATTTGGCTGCTGCGGTTTTCCGACAGATAAATAATCTGCGATTGACCAACGTTATCAACGGTGGAGGCCTCTTTAATTACCATTTTGTTATTGCCAATTTTACGTGATCCGGCAAGCGTTTTTAATTCATTGGCAATCTCGTTGTCGCCAATAACGGTGATGACAAAATCGTCACTTGCAGATACCTCTTCTGACCAATTTGTGTTTTGCGCAAAGTTGTATACAAAGAGAGCTTTGAATTTTGACATTTGGGCGTTGCTGTGACATTGAATGCCAACGACCAAAAGTGTTGTGAAGAGCAATAGTTTTTTCATAATTAATCATTTGAAGTTTAGTGTATTGATTGTGTTTTATGACAGGTTTAGTTCTGTCTTAAAATGCATTTTAAACTAATGCTGGTTAGGATGTTGAAAGAATGGGTAACCCACTTAATTTTTGGTCACACGTTTTTCTCAAACTTTTTTTTCAATGTGATATGACGACATGGCAATGACGTGGCAAAGCGTTTTGGTGATGTTGTTAGGTTACCCTGGTTGAATTTCGCAAAAAGTCCCCAAAATAGGGTTGTGTGAGTATAATTTGGCTGCTTATTGTGCCAAATAGAAGTTTTGTTGCGCAGATTGCTAATCGCCTTATAACGGCAGGGAATGTTTTTCTCAGAAAGCAAAATTTTAATATATCTGGTGTGATTTGTTTATAATGTTGTATAACGTTTTTGCAGGCATGCTCAAACAGTTTAATGGTTGGATGAACGTGAAAAACAAAGAGCGAGGCATTCATAAGTTTATGAAGATTGGTTTAAATTTTGGGGGGAGGGTCTTTTGGGGAAGGGTGTAGAGGATTGTTTGTTATCGTTTTTATGTTTCAAAAATAGGTAATAAATATTAGTTATGAAATTTTTTGACTATCTGTTTTTCAAAAAATATTTTTTGTTTATTTTGATTTTTATGTTTGTATTAGCCTGGTAATTAGTATTTTGATTGTGTTTATGTTTAGGATATATGATTGATATTATTTAGTCTTTTGTGTTTGTTAATCAGATTCCATTTATGTTAAATATAGGTTGTGTTTAATAGTCTTATTATTTTGTTACGAATGTTTTCTTTTAGGTTATTTACGACGCTGAAATAACATTTTTTGAGCTTCGCAAGCTTTGATTATTAATTTTCTAGTTCTAAATATTGACTTTCTGGACATGCGCTAAATAGAATGGCGTTATTTAAGAATCTGTCTTTTGTGACAGCACATTCGTTATTTACCATAATTAAACAGCATTTTACCGAAAAGGTGTTGTCGGTTGTTTTGGGTTCTTTAATTTTGAGTTATAATTATAGTGAGTCTTATATAGTTAATGAATTGATCTATGAACAAGTATAAATCATCTAAGCGATATGGATTTGGTGTGGTGGTAGTGCTCACCGGGCTGGTTTTGTTATTAGGAAATTTAGGTTTACTGCCGACGCCTCTGGCGAGGGTTTTGTTGCATTGGCCTATGATTTTAATTGCGATTGCGGTTATTAGTTTGATAAACAGGGAGTGGGTTGGCGGTTTTATTTTAATGGGTATCGGACTTTATTTTTTGCTTCCCGGGTTTATACCGCGATTTTCTTTTTATCAGATTTGGCGGTTTTGGCCGGTTTTTCTGATCCTTGGGGGAATAGCTATTTTAAGAGGTAAACAGCGTCATCGGAAATTTCAGGCCGATTCGCACATAAATTATCATTCTAATAACGAGGATGTTATTGAGGAGATGACTATTTTTGGTGGAAATATTAGTCTCATTCAGTCTAAGAATTTCAGAGGCGGTGAAATTACGTCGATATTTGGTGGTAGTGAGGTTAATTTTACCGAGGCTTCACTGGCGCCCGAAGGTGCTGTAATAGAAATGACTGCTGTATTTGGTGGTGTTAAGATTATTGTGCCGCGCGAATGGCATGTAAAGCATGAAGTGGTCAGTATATTAGGCGGTTTTACCGATAAGCGGGTTCCGGGAGGCGATCGGACTGATAGGAGTCGTACCCTTGTGATAAAGGGAACAACCATATTTGGTGGAGGCGAACTGTTAAGTTACTAATTAATGCTACATCCTGTATTTACACATCGATATTCAGCCTGGTTTATTATTGCTTTTTGGTTTATACATGCAATAGTTGCCGCTGCATTTCTTTGGTTTTATAGTGAATTACAGTGGTTTGAAGCGGTCCTGGATGGCGCAATATATAGCTTTGTTCTGTTAGCCGTAGGGGCTAGTTTATGGTATCCCATTGGTTATGCAAAAAAGGGATGTCATTTGTCGCGGAAATTGTTGCATAATTTTCTTATTGTTTTTGTTGCTCTTGTTTCATGGCTTTTGATTGCCGGCGTGGCATGCGAAATTATATTAGGTTCCGATCAGTATTATTCTGACTTGGCGATACGCATTTTACCTATACGTATTTTATGGGGCGTTGATGAATATATGCTTATCATGGTGATGTACCATTTCTTTAATTTTTACAAAGATCTGGAAGAAAAACGATTGATGGAAGAGGTGCTGAAAAAACAGGTTAAGGAATCAGAATTGAAAATTCTGAAGGCCCAGTTAAATCCTCATTTTTTATTTAATAGTCTGAATTCGGTGAGCGCTCTTACCCTGTCGCATCCCGAAGACGCACGTCTCATGATTGCACAGCTGGCTGATTTTTTGCGTTATTCGCTGAAGAATAAACATACCGATTTGATCTCTCTTAATATTGAAATGGATAATATTCGTCGTTATATGAATATAGAAGAAGTCCGTTTCGGGGAGCTCTTAATTTATAGGGAAGAAGTCGATGCAACTTGCGCAAAGCTTCTTTTACCAGCCATGATTTTACAGCCCATCTATGAAAATGCCATAAAACATGGTTTGTATGAGAGCCTGACGCCAGTGACTGTGCATACGGTAGCCTGTTATGCACCCGAGAAGGATGAGTTACATCTCTCTATCACTAATAATTACGAAGAAGGATTGCCGACGCCACGAGGTGCCGGGCTGGGATTGCGTCATACTGAAAATATTCTGCGAAATTTATATAATCGTGATGATTTGCTTACAGCCGTCGGTAGTAATGGCTTGTTTACGGTTAAGCTGATTATTCCTCAAATGCATAAAAAATGAGTGATAGCATTGTTGTATATAAAGCTCTGGTTATTGATGACGAGGCACCTGCCCGATCAATTATTCTTCAGTACCTGAAAAATTATGACCGTATTGAGGTGGTGGGTGAGTGTACCAATGGTTTTGAAGCATTGAAAGTAATTAAAGATTTGAAGCCAGATCTCATTTTTCTTGACATCCAAATGCCGAAAGTAAATGGGCTGGAGTTACTGGAGGTTTTACCGGAGCGCCCGCAAGTCATTTTTACCACTGCCTATGATGAATATGCCATAAAGGCTTTTGAATTGAATGCGGTCGATTATCTTTTAAAGCCTTTTGCCCGCGAGCGTTTTGATGTAGCTGTAAGTAAAGCCATTGAAAAATTATCGTCGGGAACAGGAAAAAACAGTATTTCGGTTGAAAAAATACGCGATAGTTCGCCTGATAAATTGTTGCGTATTGTTGTGAAGAAAGGAAGCAGCATGACTGTTATTCCGCTTCACGATATTCTTTTTATAGAGGCCCAGGAAGATTATGTGATGATTCATGCCACCCAGGGCCGTTTTATGAAAAATCAGACGATGAGTTATTACGAGTCTCATTTGCCGGAGCACGAGTTTATCCGAATTCATCGTTCTTTTATTGCCAATGCAGCTAAAATAGCCAGACTGGAGCCTTATGATAAAGATACTTACCTGGCGGTGATGTCTCCGGAGCATAAGCTGCGCATAAGCCGGGCCGGGTATAAAAAGTTGCGTCAACGAATGGGATTTTAAGCGAATCGCCAGAAATGCAATGATTTTTTGAATCTCATTGTAATTTTTATTCTATTTTGTGGCAGTTTTAAAACAGATAGAATGAAGCAGTTTGTTATTACTACTTTTTTGGGGTGTTTGCTTTTTGTGACAGTGAAAGGCCAAAGTGATTCTCTTTCAACGAACAAAACCGGTTGGAATTTTGGCGTATTGCCGGCTGTGTCGTTTGACGCCGATCTGGGGTTTCAATATGGCGGACTCATTAACCTTTATGAATACGGCGATGGAAGTCGGTTTCCTTTATACAATCATTCTTTGTATTTCGAGATTTCGCATTACACCAAAGGAAGCGGTATATTTCGGTTTTACTACGATTCCGATCGCCTTTTTAAGGGGCTGAGGGTGACTACCGATTTAACTTATATGCCCGAACAGGCTTATGATTTTTATGGATTTAACGGTTATGAGTCGGTTTATAATAAGGTCTGGGAGGATGATGAGAATGATGAGACCGATGGCTACCGGACCCGCATGTTTTATAAGATGAAACAAAATATGTTTCGTTTTAAAACCGATTTTCAAGGCGCTATTGGACACAAAGGATGGCAATGGATTGCCGGTATTAACATGCTGAATTTTGATATCGGTTCCGTAGATATTGATAAACTAAACAAGGGTCAGGATGAGGTTGACAAATTGCCACAGGTGGAAGAGCAGCCGGGGTTATATGAGCGATATGTTGACTGGGGACTTATTGATGACCAGGAAGCCAATGGTGGCTTTATCCCTGAGCTGAAGGCTGGTTTTGTTTACGATACCCGCGACAATCGGCCTAATCCGATGCAGGGCGTGTGGACCGAAGCCGTTTTGGTGGCTGTTCCTGAATTTTTAGGTGCTGAGAGTGGCTTCACGCGTCTGGCGGTGACGCATCGTCAGTATTTTACGCTTATCCCTGAGGATTTATCATTGGCCTTTAGGGTTGGATGGCAGCAGACGCTGTCGGGGCATGTGCCTTTTTATTATCAGTCGCAGGTGGTTACTTCGGTTATGACGGGCGCTACATCGACGGGTTTAGGTGGATCCCGGACCTTGCGAGGTATCAGGCGTAACCGTGTGGTGGGCGATGGTATGTTGTTTGGTAATTTGGAGGCGCGCTGGAAAGCGGTGCATTTCAATTTTATTAATCAGAATTTTTATCTGGGCATTAACACTTTTATGGATGCCGGTCGTACGACTGCTTTAATTGATGTGAAAAAGAAGGTGATGAGCATCAATGAGCCGATGGACGATTATTTCGATTTTGGTGCCGAAACCTGGCATCTTAGCTATGGCCTGGGGTTACGTATTGCTATGAACCGCAATTTTATTGTTGCGGCGGATTATGGTCGTGCTGCCAACAAACAAGATGGTGAATCCGGTTTTTATATCGGATTGAATTATTTGTTTTAGATGATTGCTTAAAGAATTACCGGCAAATGATTTTATGAAGTTGATTTTTTTTTCAACAGAGCAGGAACAGCTCCCATAACGGTAGTCTCATGTATAATTTTCGGATTCACAGATTGCTGTTATATTTGTGGTCGCTATGAAATTATTGCTGAGTTTTGTTTTATTTATTTTTTCGTTTCCTGTTAATGCTGCTTCATTGGCAGCTCAGTTAGATCATGAGTTTGTCGTTTTATTTTTGAAAAGCGATATGGTGTCATGGAAGATGCTGGTTGATAGTTTGCGAAAGGAGACACTGGACGATGCTTCGCAACGTGTATTGCTGTTTGCCGAATACGGTCTCATAGGAAATTATTTAGGGGAGGAACGTAATGCCGAAGCCGGAATAGAATTGGCATTTTTTGAACAACATATTAGCCGGACACTGAAAATGCGCCCTCAGGATGGTGAATTATATGCTTTTTATGCCGCATCGGTGGCATTTCGTATTTTTTTAAATCCTTTTGAAGCACTGTTTTTGAGTCGTCGTCATGCGTATTATCTGCAAATGGCTAATCAGTTGAGTCCTCAAAAGGGTTTGCCGCAAGTGGAGCAGGCCAACTCTTTCTATTTCAGACCAACCTGGATGGGTGGCGATAAGGGAAAGGCCGTGATAGCCTACGAAAGCGCATTTGAATATTACACAACCCATGAGAAAAATCATTGGATGTATTTTTATGTAGGCGCCTGGCTTGGCAATGTTTATCGGATGAATGGAGAGATAGATAAGGCCCGCCGGTTGTTTGAGCTGTTGCTGAGAGAAGCACCCGATTTTAAATGGGTAAAAGAAGATTTGTTGCCACGTGTTTCCTGACAGGGGTTATTTGTGGTTTTATTATGATAAAGTGTCAGCAAGAAAATTCTTGTGGTAAATAAAAGAGCTCCAAATTCAAAGTTTGCGCCGCTTGAAAAATTTGATTTTTACTTTCGTAAATGGACATTTTGAGAGCAAGCGTAACGCAGAAGTAGAACTTTTTTGCAAGCAAGATATAGTGCCTGTCCATAAAATGAGAGTTTGGTTATAAAGTCCAAATTCAAAGTTTGCGCCGCTCGAAAAATTTGATTTTTACTTTCGTAAATGGACATTTTGAGAGCAAGCGTAACGCAGAAGTTGGATTTTTTTTGCAAGCAAGATAATAGTGCCTGTCCATAAAATGAGAGTTTGGTTATAAAGTCCAAATTCAAAGTTTGCGCCGCTCGAAAAATTTGATTTTTACTTTTGTAAATGGACATTTTGAGAGCAAGCGTAACGCAGAAGTTGGATTTTTTTTGCAAGCAAGATAATAGTGCCTGTCCATAAAATGAGAGTTTGGTTATAAAGTCCAAATTCAAAGTTTGCGCCGCTCGAAAAATTTGATTTTTACTTTTGTAAATGGACATTTTGAGAGCAAGCGTAACGCAGAAGTAGAACTTTTTTGCAAGCAAGATAATAGTGCCTGTCCATAAAATGAGAGTTTGGTTATAAAGTCCAAATTCAAGGCTTGCGCCGCTCGAAAAATGTGAGTTTACTTTTGTAAATGACCATTTTGAGAGCAAGCGTAACGCAGAAGTTGGACTTTATAATTTTGTTTAAATATTTAACAAAGGCGATGAAGTATCAATACGAATTAGAATTTAAAGTGCGCGATTATGAGTGCGACTTGCAGGGGATTGTTAATAATAGTGTGTATCAGAATTATTTGGAGCACACCCGGCACGAATTTATGAAATCGGTCGGTCTCGATTTTGCAGATCTGTTTAAACGCGGTATTGTGGCCGTGGTGGCTCGCGTGAATTTAGCCTACAAAACGCCGTTGAAAAGTGGCGATACGTTTGTGGTACGACTACGGGTTGAGCACGAGGGCGTTAAATATATCTTTTATCAGGATATTTACCGGTTGCCCGGCGAGAAAATTTGTCTGAAAGGCATTGTCACTTCTACCAGTTTAATCAATGGCCGATTGGCGGTCTCTGATGAGATTGTTGAGGCTTTCAGTAAGGTATAGATTTAAGTATCTGGGCCAGTAAAAAGCCCAGATAGTTGCCGATGGTATAACCGACGATGCCGATGGTGAGTCCCGGAACAACAATGGATCTGTTGCGCAATGCACCGGCTACAACCGGCACAAATGGCGGACTGCAAAGCAGAGCCGCTGAGGTGATGATAACGGTGTCGGCATCAATGCCAAACCACCTGGAGAGAAGCAACTGTAGAATGAGTGAACCAAAAACAACCCATCCTACATAAAACAATATAGGAATTGCCCCGTTTGTAAGGGTTGTTACGTTAACCATTGAGGCTACCACAACACTAAAAACCAAAACAAAGTACATTCCCAGATCAAAGGTTTTGGGAATGCTGCGTACCGGTTTCCAAAAAGAGAGAGTCAGCGACAGGGTGGTTATCATTAGCATAATAACTGCCATTTGGGCGCTTTGAGGCACCAGTAGTGAAACTAAATATGAGATGGCAACCACTATCAGCGAAAGCAATAGTGCTTTTGATAATGGGCGGGTATATTTCCGTTTTAAAATACCATAGTACGGGTCCTGACCATCCAGATTGAGCGGTTCGGAGGAAGGGGTTGCTCTTTGTTTTGCAGGCGACAAAAACGCATTAAACAACCGTTGCCCTGCCGACATAAGAAAGAAGAGATACAAAACACCAATTACTAAATCGGCTGAATGAGTCATCAGGTACTGCGCTTCATCTACATTCAGGATTAATTTGAGTGATGCCAGATTGGGCGTGCCGCCGGTGTATACGCCGACTAATAAACCACTCATCTTCCACGTTTCCGGAATACTATCGTTAAATATAAAATAGCCTGTTGTAACCAAAATGATGACGCTAACAAGACCAATAAAGAGGCTGATAATGGCTTTTTTGGCTAACAGGAAGACTTGTTTCAGATTGGTTGAGAAAAGCATCAGAGGAATAGCCAGTGGTATGGTTACAGCGGTCAGCGTATCCTGAAGCGGTTGACTGTTGGCGGGCAAAATATGCAGATTCCCAAGTAACAAACCTATGATGTAGGCTACAACTACAGCCCCCAGTTTGTTTACATATCTGAATTTATGGCATAAGTGGAGCACCAGAAAGGGTGCCAGAAAGTAAAATATTGTTAATGCAATTTTCATCCGTAAATAATTTGTTTATCAGGGACGGATGGAATTTCATGCTTGCAATTTTTAGGTTGGGTTCTATTCTGTAAACAAGATCGTTTCATCGTCTTTTTTATGATTTTTTGCGACTAAAGGATTCGTGCTTTTAATACTTCTCTATGTTTGGAAAGAGTATGGCTGTTTGTAATGATGCACAAAGCTATTAATAATATGGTTATGCCCCAAATTTCACCTTTGTTCAGATGCGTCTTGTTTATCCGAACAACCATTTGAACAGGGGTATTAGTACCGATGTCATTAACCCCATAAGGCCAATGCTTAAACCACTGATAACGCCTTCGATGGCGCCCATTTCAACGGCGCGGGCCGTGCCAACGCCATGAGCACAGGTCCCCATGGCCAAACCGCGGGCAATGCGACTACTAATGCCGGCCTTGTCGAGAACGTAAGGGCCAGCAACAGCACCTAGAACGCCGGTTACAACGACCACTACGGCTGTTAACGCCGGAATGCCGCCAAATTGCTTTGAGATGAGTATCGCGATGGGCGTGGTGACCGATTTTGGCTGCAGTGAGGTGATCAGCATTTCGCTGGCGCCAAAGCAGTGTGCTATTATACTAACCGATGCAATGCCCACAACGCTTCCTACAAAAACAGCGGTGAAAATAGAAATACGATGTTGATTTATTATGGCGCGTTGCTCGTAGAGTCCGTAGCCTAAAGCCACAACCGAGGGCCCCAGCATAAAATCGATTAGAAAGCTGCCTTTCTCGAACGATGTATATTCTACATTCAGGAATTTTAGTACTACGATGATCAGTAATATGCTGATTAACACCGGATGCAAAAGGCTTATGCGTAGTTTTTTATACAGCCACACGGCTGCCAGATATACGCCTAGTACAAAACTTAAAGTGAATGGCTGATTCTCAAACAGACTGTTTATTTCTTCCATTTTTCCATCCATTGTTGAACAAATCCGGTTGAGAGAAGTACCAAAAAGGTGCTGATAATCACCGATGCTACTATGGCCATTAAGTTTCCATTAAAAAAATGAATGCTAACCATTAAGCCAACGCCCACAGGAACAAAAAACAAGGCCATGTTGCCCACCAGGAAATTGGCCGCAGGGGCTATTTTGGCCGGTTTTATTATGCCTGTTAGCAATCCTGTAAATAATAAAAGCATACCTATTACGCTGCCGGGGATATATCCGCCGGTTAGCCAGCTAATAACGTTTCCCAACGCATATAAAAGAAAAATGATAAAAATGCCGTACATGATTTGAAAAGTTGATTACAGATTACAAAGAGAATGAAAAATGTGGAGTTCGCATGAATTATCAGCTTTTTTAACCATTTTTGAATTATTAAAAAGTAATGTTGTTTGATGATTGAACCACTCTTAAAATGTAACGAGCTCTGGGAATTTCTTTACACACAGGCGTATGATTAATCCCGGTGAGTTTCATGTGGCAAAAACAAACAAATTATAATCACATGAAACGACCATGATAAAGGATCTTTCATACAGGGGAATGCTTATTTTCATGGGAGTTCCATGTGACCTTAACAAACGAATTATAAACACATGAAATACAAAAACATCTGTTTTATAGTTGCCATGGAGGCCGAGGCACGGCCTCTTATTAAAGCGTTTTGTCTGGAGGAAGATTTTTCGTATGCGCACGGATTGCCAATGCGGGCATGGAGCATCAAGTCGAAAGGACTAAACATCCATCTTGTGATTAACGGGCAGGATGCAGAGTCAAAGCTTGATTTGATAGGTACTCAGGCGGCAACGCTCAATACGCATCTGGCAATTTCTCATTTTGAACCCGATTTGATGATAAGTGCCGGAACGGCCGGCGCATTTCACGAAAAAGGCGCTCAGATAGGGGATGTGTATCTCAGCCATCCTTATGTTATTTTTCACGATCGGCGGGTGGATATTCCAGGTTGGAAAGAAATGGGGGTGGGGCGTTTTCCTGTTGTGGATGTGAGCCGTCTGGCCTCACAGCTTAACCTTAAATGCGGTGTGATCACGACTTCTAATTCTTTGGATATGACTGAGACGGATGAGGAAATCATTCGCCGGAATGGTGGTGAGATTAAAGAGATGGAAGCTGCCGCAGTAGCATGGGTGGCTGCCTTGCATCAGGTGCCTTTTTTTTGCATTAAGGCGGTAACAGACCTGGTGGATGTGCCACATGCAACAGTCGAACAATTTCAACAGAACCTTCAGATGGCCGTCGATAATCTGACTAAAGCAACGGTAAAGGTTATTGGGGCAATTAATTTTTGAATTGGTGTTGCCGGTAATTTTTTAAGGCGAAAAGCATTCCTTGTGATGATCGTCTGAAATGTATGTGTTTGACGGAAAGAATGCCCATGAAAATTGGTTGTTTGAGTATGAGATGGTTAATGCCTGTTTTTATGACAAGCGTAAAGCAGAAGTTGACTTTATAGATAAACACAAGTATTGCACAGGTTGGACTTTTCTTGCAAGCTTCAAATGTTTGGTTGAATGGTATCTCATTCAAAAGCGTAGCGTTGGTTTTTCTTCTTATAAATAATTCATACCTTTGCCGGTTCAAAATTCAGGGCAAAAACTTCATTAAAAAACAATTCCATAGATGATTACTGTTTCCAATTTGGCCATTCAGTTTGGCAAACGATTTCTTTTTCAGGATGTCAATTTAAAATTTACGCCTGGTAACTGTTACGGTATTATTGGTGCTAACGGGGCCGGAAAATCCACCTTTTTACGTTTAATAAGCGGCGAGCTCGATTCTACACGCGGATCGGTCATGCTGGCTCCCGGCGAGCGCTTGTCGGTGTTACGTCAGGATCACCATGCTTTTAATGAGCATTCGGTTTTGGACACGGTATTGATGGGGCATGAGCATCTTTGGCAAATTAGTCGGGAAAAAGATGCTTTATATGCAAAGGCTGATTTTTCTGATGCGGATGGAATTCGTGCTTCCGAACTGGAAGAGCAATTTGCAGAGATGGATGGTTGGAATGCCGAAAGCGAAGCAGCCAGCCTGCTAAGCGGATTGGGCATTAAAGAAGAATTGCATTACAAGTTAATGAGTGAACTCAGTGGTAAAGAAAAAGTAAAGGTATTACTGGCCCAGGCTTTGTTTGGTAAACCCGATAATTTGTTGTTGGATGAGCCGACCAACGATCTTGACCTGGAGACGGTTCGCTGGCTCGAAAATTATTTGGCTAATTTTGATAATACGCTGTTGGTGGTGTCGCACGACCGTCACTTCCTCGATTCAATATGTACGCATGTTGTGGATATCGATTTCGGTAAAATTCAACTGTTTTCAGGTAACTACACCTTCTGGTATCAGAGTAGTCAGTTGGCTCTGCGCCAGCAGTCGGCACAAAATAAAAAGGCGGAAGAGAAGAAAAAAGAGCTTCAGGAATTTATTCAACGGTTTAGTGCCAATGTGGCCAAGTCACGACAAGCAACCAGTCGCCGTAAGATGCTCGAAAAGCTTAATGTGGAAGAGATTCAGCCATCAACGCGTCGTTATCCCGGCATTATTTTTACGCCTGAGCGCGAAACCGGAAATACCATATTAACGGTTAGTGATTTGTCGAAAACGGCAGATGACGGGACGCAGTTGCTTAAAAATGTCTCTTTTACCATTGAAAAGGATGAGAAGGTGGTTTTTCTTTCGCGTAACCCATTGGTAACAACTGCCTTGTTTGAAATTTTGAACGATGAATTAAAGGCTGATAGTGGCACTTTTAAATGGGGTGTAACCATTACCACAGCCTATCTGCCCATGGAAAACAGCCGCTTTTTTGAAAGTAAGCAGACTTTGGTGGAGTGGCTTAGTATGTTTTCGGCCGATACCAGTGAGTCGTTTTTGCGCGGTTATTTAGGTAAAATGCTTTTTTCGGGCGAGGATATTTACAAAAAAGTGAATGTGCTGTCAGGTGGCGAGAAGATGCGTTGTATGATTTCCAGAATGATGCTTCGTAATGCCAACGTTATGGTATTGGATAATCCGACCAATCATCTCGATTTAGAGACGATTCAGGCTTTTAATAATACATTGGTCGACTTCAAAGGTAATATCCTGTTGAGTTCGCATGACCACGAGTTTATTGATACCATTTGTAATCGTATTATTGAAATTACCCCCAATGGAGTTATTGATAAATTGATGAGTTACGATGATTATGTTAATGATGATGCCATCGCTAAACTTAGGGATGACATGTATCGTGTTTAATGATTTTCGGTTGAAATAAAATGATTGACATCTGGTAAAGAGCATGAATTTAAGGTTTCTCTTAATTCATGCTCTTTACTTTTAGAATTGTTGGTTCCCTACTTTGAATCCAATTCCAATTCATTGGTATCTGCTTAAAATTTGGAGATTTGATCAGAACCCATCATAAGGGTGGCTGGAATTTTAGGTTACATCAGGGTTGATTTTCGCCTCAAATTCCGTTAAGGAAATCAAGCTGAAGCATAGCACATGCAACGCGAAACAATCACAATGTAAGTCGATGCAACGGAGATGCAAAACGAAGCAACCAGATTGTAAGTATTATGAATCATTGGTGTCTGGTAAGAATTTAGAGAAATGATTAGAACCCAGCTCCAATGTGCGAGCCAGATATTTTAGGAGATATTGGGATTGCTTTCCGCCTCAAGAAATTTCCGTTAAGAAAATCAATTTTATTGGCGTAAAGAAATCCGGGCTGTCTGAGCGAAGCGAGTTCCCGAATTTTAGACAATGAAATTGATTTTTAGGAAATTACTTGCAGCGGCGGCATTTTTTGTTTACTTTTTTTGCTGTAGTGGAGCGAAGCGGATCACGAATACCTTTGAAATAAAAACTTTAATGAGTAAAAAAAGTAAAAGCCCGTGCGGCTTGAGCACTTAAATGGAAAATATATTTTTTACCGGACAATAGTGATTATGAATTTTAAAAATTTACTTTTATCGCAATAGAACTCAAATGACGAAACCTTGCGTAACGCAGAAGTAAGATTTTTTTTGCAAGCACTGATTATTTATTTTTTATTGCTGCTTTAAGTGAGTCTACTATGTCATAAGGAATTAACAGGTCTCCAAAACCGCTGCCTAAATCAATTGAGGGTTTCCTTGTCCCATGAAAATCAGTTCCCCCGGTAATCAGTAATTCATGCTGTGAAGCTAATTTTTTGAAACTTTTTGTCTCAGCTTCCGAATGGGTTGGATAAATGCATTCTATTCCCTTTAAACCAACACGGGTCAGTTGGCCTAGTAAATCGTCTAATTCGTTTAAATTTAGAAAATAATCTTTGGGATGGGCTAAGACTGCAAGACCTCCATATTTGTTTATAATTTTTATGGCTTCCGGTGAACTTAAACTATTTCGTTGAATTTCGTTACGAACACTTTTTAAAATATTTTTTAGCTTCTCTTCATTTTTATCAATAAAATAGGCTAAAATATGAATTCCATAGGGAGATGCAGGGAAATTTGTTGAAACTTCCATCCCGGGAATGAATTCCAGTGCCAGATTATTGTTACGAATATAGCTTTGGGCTTCTTGTATCCCGGACATTGTATCATGATCGGTAATGGCAATCGCTGAAAGTTTCTTTTTTACGGCATAATCGATCAGCTCTGTCGGGGTGAAACTTCCATCCGATGCGGTGGTGTGAATATGTAGGTCAATTGTTTTCATGGTTATTTTTTATATCTATTAAATTAATATGTTTTATTATGGATATCAGCAATTGCTTGTGCGGGATTATTATCATTTGTAAAATCCTTGTCAAATAAATTTGTTACGTATGCATTTGATGTTTTGCTGAATATCATATCGTGTCCAACACATAATCCCATTGAAATATTCAGTTCTGTATCTTTTTTGTTTAAGAAATCGGCTTGACCGGCAGGGTTACATAAAATACGATTTTCAGTTCCGCCTAAAACCTCTTTTTTAGTTAATCTGCCATATTTACAATCAACTGTATAAACCTCAAAATATTGCGATAAATAGTCCTTTAACACTTTGGCTTCAGGTGAAAACGTGATGCAATGCGCAATTCCTATGCGGCTAAAATTCATGCCTTTTGCAAAATTTTTTATCTCCTCTACTCGGTTTGATCGCATACTCGTATAGTCGTAATTTGCTTGCATTATCCGGCAAAATTCTTTTGTGTATAAATTATTCATGCTTTTATCTTTAGGGTGTCTTTTTTATGATACCGTTGGTCTACAGATATTTCTAGATACTGCCAATTAGTATCCGTAAGAAAATTCAAGTGTTCGATAAGATATGTTTAAATTAAATGTTCGCGAAGTTTAATAAAAGTGAGCTTCCTATAGTATATGACCATTTTGAGAACAAGCATTACAGGAAAGTTGGACTTTTTTTGCAAACACTAATTACGAAAGAAGTTAAAATAATACTATCGGCGTGTTGGTCTTTTTATACATTGTGATTAAATTATTATCATAACAAATAGACCTTTAGACAGATATTTCGTTGTTGTGAAGTTTGTCTTTTTTCGCAGAACACATTAGGCTATCGTCTTATTTTCTTTTTTTTGGGGCGTACGAATATCTATTTGTTGCCAGGCTTGAGTTAGTTGTTTGCTGATCTCCGAATCAGGGGCAAATTCAACAATTGTTTGTTGCGACACCATTGACTCAACCATAGCTTTATCGAAGGGCAATCGGGCTAATACGGGAATTTCTTCTTTTTTGAAATAGCTTTCCAGTTCTGTTGATAAACCCTGATGTAAATCGTATTTGTTGATGATGGCATAGGTTGGTATTTGAAATGATTGGGCTAATTCTACCAGTCGCGAAACGTCGTGTAATCCTGATTTAGAAGGTTCGGTTACCAAAAGAACGGCGTTAACGCCCGATAGGGATGAGATGGTCGCACAGCCAATTCCGGGAGGTCCATCATTAATAACCCAGTCGGCTTTTATCTCCGTGGCTGCTTCCCGTGCTTTTTTGCGAACCAGTGTTACCAGCTTACCCGAATTTTCTTCGCCGGGTCCCATGTGGGCATGAACCATTTTTCCAAATCGTGTTTCCGATAAAAACCATTGGTTATTGTCGCTTTGACGAGAGCTGATGGCTTGTGATGGGCAAATACGTTCGCAGAGCCGACATCCTTCGCACTGAAATTCGTTGATGTAATAGCCGCCGGTGTCATGGGTATGGATGGCATCGAATCGGCAATGATCCATGCACAAACCGCATTGGGTACATGCCGCTTCATTTATTGAGGCCTTCCAGCCTGCCAGATAAACTTCTTCCTGTATAATTTTGGGCTGAAAAATGATATGTAGGTTGGATGCGTCCACATCGTTGTCGCAAAACACGGCATTTTTCGCTAAAACCCCTAATGCAGCAGTGACCGATGTTTTTCCGGTACCACCTTTTCCACTTAAAATTGTAATTTCTCTCATGATGCAATAGTTTCTTCCAGATGTGTGAGGAGTTTTGAAAACAGGTTGGTCATGTTTTTATCGGTGTTCTTCAGAAGGCTTCCCGATGCATAATTGGAAGCCAGTTCTTTGCTAAACGGGATGTCTCCTATGTGGAGGATGTTTTCGTTTTTCATATAGTCATAAACATCATGATTACCCATTCCTGCTTTATTAACCAATACGCCAAATGATTTATTCATATCGCGAAGTAAGTCTACCGTCAGTTTTAAGTCGTGTAGCCCAAAAGGTGTCGGTTCAGTGACTAAAATGGTAAAGTCGGCGTCCGAGATGGTTTCAACAACGGAGCATGATGTGCCGGGAGGTGCGTCAAATATGAGAATTGAATCGTTGTTACGGGCTTCCTTTTTTAGTGCTTTTATAAGCATGGTTTGCATGGGGGAGCCAATACGCAGTTCGCCTTCATAAAGCGTGAGGTTACTATTGATTCCATACGTTGTTGTTTTTCCAATGGGCTCCGGTTCTTCATGCATTGCCTCGTGTTTGCAGGCTACCAAACAGGCACCGCAGGAATGACAAAGCGTGCTGTCGGTTTCGGCAAAGCCCACCGATGGGATGACTACGATGGCATTATAGTTACAATAATCTACGCAGTCCCTGCAAAAGGTACATTTAGTCGTATCTATTTTAGGGATGCTTTGATTGATAGTTTGGGTTGCAATTTGCTGTTTGTCCTGAAAGAACAGGGCGTCGTTGGGTTCTTCAACATCACAGTCGATCAGGCGTACAGGTTGTTCGGCAATCCGGCTTAAATGAATTGCCAGATTGACCGATACGGTTGTTTTGCCTGTCCCTCCTTTGCCACTTGCTACGGCAATTTTTAAACTCATATAAAGTTGATATTAATGATTGCAATAGTTGGAAGTGAAGGAGAGTTCTTCATTCAGGAATTTTTTAATTAATTCAGAGGCCTCCATCGTTGGTGCACCAACAAAAACGTTGATTTTATTTTGCATGAACAGGTTTATGGCCTGTTGTCCCATACCGCCGGCTATGATGTCGGTAGCTGCTTTTTCGCCCAGCCATTTGGGTAACAAACCTGGTTCGTGGGGCGGTGCTGGTACTTTTTCTGTTTTTACAATTGATTTGTCTTCGACATCTGCCAAAATGAAATATTTGCAATGTCCAAAATGGGCATCCAGTTCATTTTTTTCATTTACCGGAACAGCTATTTTTCTCATTATTTTTTATTTTTAAGTTTGTTAATGATGCTTTCTACCGTTTCTTCTTCTGCTATTACGACCATTTGAATCTTAAATTTTTCAAGTAGATCTTTGGCTTTGGGGCCAAAATCGCCTGATATTGCTTTTTGAACGCCCCATTCCACAACTTCTTCGGACACTCTGGTGCCAGCACCGTGGTTTGAATCGGCAAACTTGTTTTCGTGAAATGTCGTTTTGTCCGTTGCATCGTCGTAAACGCAAAACCATGCGGCGCGGCCAAATCGTTTGTCGAAGGGCGATTTAATGTCGTTGCCTGTTGATGTAATGACTGTTTTCATTTTTTTATAATTTATTTGAGGTTGGATGAAACGAATTGTTTGCTGATAATAAACGTTGTGTGTTTGTCGCAAATGAGATCATTTCATTTAATTATCGTTTGATTTTTTATTTTTCTGTTTTTGGGGCCTGTCCGATTTGTTTATTCTTCCCCGATGGTTGCAATAGAC
Organism: Geofilum sp. OHC36d9; assembly: GCF_052400685.1. NCBI lineage: Bacteria > Pseudomonadati > Bacteroidota > Bacteroidia > Marinilabiliales > Marinilabiliaceae > Geofilum > Geofilum sp. OHC36d9. Next base: position 65,954 of record NZ_JBQTGJ010000004.1, on the reverse strand, counting down.
AAGGAATGACACAACGGACAGGTTTGTTCTGCAACGGTTTCCGGCATGGAAAACCGGGCATGGCATTCGTTACACAAATACCAGCTTTTGTCGAACCGGGCATGACCGTATCCTGTTGTTATTTCTCGTACTTCAACCAGAGCAAGGGCTATTTTACGTCGGGCGCTTTCATAAATGCGAGCAAATGTTGCCCTTGATACGCCCATTAATTTTGAAGCTTGAAGATGATCCATAAGATCAAAGTCTGCCAGTTTAATAGCTTCGTATTCTTCATATAACAATTCCACAGCAGGTTGTGTCATTTGGTTCGTTCCGTAAGGTTTAAAGCCTTCAAATTTAGGTGGCTCAACAATTTTTCTTAGTTGTCGTGGTCGTGGCATGTCGAAGAATTTTTGACAAATATAATGAGAATATTCTCAAAATAACTGTTCCGATTAAATTAAAGATGCGAAAGTTTCATTTTTTAAAATGGTATTGCGTCACCGTTCTTTTTGATTTTTGTTGATAAGATTTATTTTTGTTTGAAACAAATTCGTTTCTTTTTGTTGTATTGATAATTAATGTTTTCTGAAAATTTCATTTTAAGGCTTGCGTAGGCTTGGGAAATGTGAGTTGAATGGTTGTAAATAATCATTTGTAGGACAAGCATACAGCCGTTAAATCTTTTTCAAAAGGAGGCGTCTTGTTAGTTGTTGGTTGTTTTATTATAGTAAGATAAAATGATGGGCAGCGTTGTTATGAAACGTTACATTTTAAACTATTTTTTATGGCTCAGAACACCATCAAAAAGAGGAATTTTATTGATCTTTTTTTAAATGTACTTGAAAAAGGCGGGAATGCCTTGCCGCACCCGGCAACGCTATTTGCATTAATGGCACTTTCTGTTTTATTGTTGTCGGTTGTGGGTAGCTGGCTTAATTGGCACGCGTTACATCCGGCTACCGGTAATATCATTGAAACGGTTAATTTACTCTCAAAGGAGGGCTTAAACCGGGTGATAACCGAAATGGTTCCCAATTTTACTGATTTTGCGCCGTTGGGAATTGTTTTGGTGGCTATGCTGGGAATCGGGTTGGCAGAAGCCAGCGGTTTAATAGGGGCTTTTATTCGTATTCTGGTTTTATCGTCGCATAAGAAGATTCTTACTTTTGTCATCGTTTTTGCTGGTATTATGTCAAATATGGCCAGTGATATTGGGTATGTCCTGTTAATTCCTTTAGGAGGTGTTATTTTTCATGCTATGGGGCGTCATCCCTATATTGGTATGGCGGCGGCTTTTGCGGGCGTGTCGGGCGGCTTTAGCGCTAATTTGATAATAGGAACTATTGATCCCCTTTTGGCCGGATTGTCAGAGGAGGCGGCTCATATTCTCGACCCAACGTATCATGTTAATCCCACTGCCAATTATTATTTTATGGTGGTATCAACGTTTCTGATTGCCGGGCTTGGAACCTGGGTGACAGAAAAAATTGTAGCGCCACGGTTCGTTAGCTATACTGGCTCTGTGCCGCGCGAAACCATTGACCCTCTTACTGCGGTTGAGAAAAAGGGGCTTTTATGGAGTTTGGGCGTGTTGGCGGTTTGGCTTGTAATCATTCTTTGGGGTGTATTGCCGGCCGATGGTATGCTACGCGGAGCTAATGGCGGGCTGCTTTCTTCGCCCGTTATTAAAGGGATTATTACTTTTTTATTTTTGATTGCCGGGACAATGGGAATTGCCTACGGGGTCGTGAATGGCCTGTTTAAAAATGATACTGATGTGGCCAATAAGATGGGCGACAGCCTGAAGACGTTGGCCGGTTATATTGTGTTGGTGTTCTTTGCAGCGCAATTTGTGGCCTATTTTAAATGGAGTAACCTAGGCGTTATTATGGCTATTACCGGTGCTGACGTTTTAATTGAGGCCAAATTAGGATTGGTGCCTTTGATGATTTTGTTTATTATTTTTGCGGCCCTGATTAACCTGATTATGGGAAGTGCTTCGGCCAAATGGGCTATCATGGCGCCTGTCTTTATTCCTATTTTTATGTTGTTGGGGTATTCTCCCGAATTGTCGCAGGCGGTTTACCGGGTGGGCGATTCTGTTACTAATATCATCTCGCCTATGATGAGTTATTTTGCGTTGATTATTGCCTTTTTTCAGAAATATGATAATAAAGCCGGGCTGGGAACCATTATATCTACCATGATACCGTATTCGATTGTCTTTTTTATCGGGTGGAGTATTTTGCTTATTATCTGGATATCGTTTGGAATACCCTTGGGGCCCGGAGCCGGACTGTATTATGCAATTCCACAATAATTTTGTTTTGTTTTAAGTGAAAAAATGCCGTGTCGTGTAAGGTTTACGATGCGGCATTTTTTATCTGTTTTATCGCTGTGACGGAACGAATCGGATAATTATTTTTTTTGAGATCAGGTCAGTGGGTTTTATTCTTCAAATAGGTAGTTTGGGTGTAATTCTTCTCCGTTAAGCCATTTCTCAAAGGCATTTTCGTCTTCCAAAAATTGAACCAATAACCATTCAATGGGCGCTTCGTTGGAAATGAGGCGGCTCTCTTTTAGTCCGGTTACAAACCCATAATTAAAATGACGACCGGCATCGAGCATGAAGCCAAATAGTTGAGGTTTTACGGTTGTGTCGGCTGGCTTTAGATAGCGTTCTTCGCAGCTTTTCACATTCGACGACAGGTAAATGCGACAAGCCACGGGTCTTACAGGGTATACCATGCATGCGCCGTTGCGCAGTAACGGACAGGCCTCATTGGTTCCCAATAGTGTTTCTCGGGATAAAGAATTTGTCATGGCCGTTTTCTTTTTGGCCCGGTTCAGTATCTCTTTTTGAATGTCTTTACTGAAATGGGAGCGTATATAGTCCGTTATAACCAACATTTCATGGGTGAGGGCAAACACTGATTGGTAGCAACACCAGGCACAACCCATTTTGCAATCGACTTTTACATTGTCGCGTTGGCACATGGTAAGAAAAGAGTCGGACAGTTGTTCTACCTGGTTGTAGAATTCTTTCAGCTGTGCGTTAAATGTCTCTCTGGTGCAATGGGCCGGAATTGTTTTTGCCATGGCATAACCATCGTTGGCAAAGGTTTTTGTCCATTGGTCGGACGATTGGGATGATGTCATGTGAGTTTTGTTTTATGGCAGAAAGATAAAAAAAACCTGCTCATTTCGAGCAGGTTTTAAAGCAGGCTGATTATATACACTAATATGATTCGCAAAGCGCGATTAAAAAGCATGGTCTTCTTCTACAGCGACACGAACCATATCAAGCACCTGACCAATGGTACGGTGACATTCGTTTTTGCTGTTAAAAGGTGCACTCATGGCAAGCAATCTGCCATCATTATCTTTTAAGTGGAATACATAACGACCACTTTCCGTCCGCCATTTATCAAAATTATGGTCTTCCACAATTTGCTGGCGTAAATGCTCAATTCCTTCCCGGCATTGATGTTTAGTCGGGTAACGGGGGCTCCAAAGAACCGGCCTGTCTTCTGAGTCTTTTAGGTAAAATTGGTAGGCTCCCTCATTTTTGCATGCAATAACAAATTTCATGATAATTAAATTTTAGTTAAGAGTTTAACGTGCATTTGTAATGTTAAATCTTTGCATCTGTTCCTTATGCTACCATAACATGAGGTAATTATTCTTTGCGAATCATTTACTTAGTAATTTACAAAATAATACGTCTTTTGTCAATCTAAAAATTGACAAATTGCTAACTATTATCAGCAAAAAATGAAGTTTTATGACCTGTCACAGGGATTTTTGGCCAAGCATTTTTATATGAATTTAAAGTATTATAGAGCAAAGCTAATTTTGATATTGCCTTTTTTAATCATAATTTTGGTGTGATTTTAATCAGTTGGTATGTTTACTTGGTGTAAGTATTTGATTATTATTGTTTTGGTGTTATTTTTTGTAATTTAATGGTTGCTGTGTATGTTTTTATCTTCCAATATTCGATTTTTACGTAAGCGCAAGCACTTAACTCAGGATGACCTGGCTAATATTTTGGATATTAAGCGCCCCACACTTAATAATTACGAAAATAAAATTTCGCTTCCCCCAATCGAGATGTTGATAAAATTTTCCGATTATTTCAATATTTCCATCGATACGTTGATACGCGTTAATATTGAAGTGCTGTCATTATCGCAGTTGCGTGAGTTGGAAAACGGAAATGATGTGTTTGTGAGGGGCGCCAAACTTCGCGTATTAACTGCCACCGTGGGGCCCGACAATGAGGAAAATATTGAGCTGGTGCCTGAGAAGGCTAAGGCAGGATATCTGACCGGGTTTGCCGACCCCGAATACATTGTGTCGTTACCGGTGTTCCGGCTGCCATTTCTTGATAGAAACAGAAAATACAGAACGTTTCAGATCAGTGGTGATTCAATGCTTCCAATACCTCCGGGAGCCTGGGTTACGGGCGAGTTTGTGCAGGATTGGAAAAGTATTAAAGATGGACAGCCTTGTGTCATTTTTACGTTGAATGATGGCATCTCTTTTAAAATCGTTGAAAACCTTTTAGATCGCCGTGGTGTTTTACGTTGTATTTCTATGAATCCTCTTTTTAAACCCTACGAAATTGACGTGAATAACATCCGCGAAATATGGAAGTTTGTTCATTACATTAGTCCCGAATTGCCTTCAGAACAGATGGGAATGGCAACTTTGGTCAAAACACTGGCTGATTTGCGGCAGGATGTGGCCCAAATCAAAGCGAATTTGACGTAGCTTTTACTATTTTTGAAAGAAATTTGTTTGATATGAATAATATAAAAGCCTGGGTGGTGTCGTTGCGATTAAGAACCCTCCCGTTGGCGCTTTCTACTATCTTTATGGGCAGTGTGTTGGCGGCCCAGCAAAATTTGTTTAACGGTTATGTTTTGTTATGGGCGGCTTTGACTACTCTTTTTTTACAGATTTTATCCAATTTATCCAACGACTATGGTGATGCGTTGTCGGGCGCCGATAATGCGCTCCGACAGGGACCAAAACGCATGATTCAGAGCGGCGTTATTTCATTAACGCAGATGAAGCGTGCCATGATAATTTGTGCTTTGTTGGCATTGATCGCAGGTCTGGTTTTATTGTTTGTGTCATTTCCGACAATCACCTTTGTGCAATTTGTGTTTCTTTTACTGGGACTGGCCTCCATTGCTGCAGCCATCCGTTATACTGTAGGCAAAAAGCCATATGGTTATCGTGGTTTGGGAGATCTGTATGTGTTTCTGTTTTTTGGATTGCTGGGGGTTGCAGGAACCTGGTTTTTACATACTAACAGCTGGCACTGGATCGTGTTATTGCCGGCGGCATCCATTGGGTTTTTTAGTGCCGGAGTTTTAAATCTCAATAACATCAGGGATCTTGAGTCTGACCGTGATAGTGGGAAATATACCCTGGTAGTAAAGATAGGGCGTAAGCGTGCTGCATGGTATCATTTTACGCTTATTGCTGCCGGTTGGCTGGCTATTTCTTTTTTTATGTTTGGGAGTCCCGAAAATATGACGCTTTGGCCGGTTGTCTTTTCATTGCCATTTTTTATCCGTAATGTTCTGACTGTATTTGATGATTCTAAAGCTGAGAAATTGGATAATGAGTTGCGCAATTTGTCGTTGAGTACTTTGTTGTTTGTCGTCCTTAGCGCCCTCACTCTTTTTTAGAGTCTGTCTATAAAGTCAACTACTTCGTTATGCTTGTCATAAAAACAGTCATTTACGAAAAGTAAACTCCTTGATTTTTATGACTTCGCAAGCCTTGTATTTGAGCTTTATATTTCAAACGCTTAGTTTATGGACAGACACTATTTAGTGCCTGTCCATAAAGTCCAATTTTTGCGTTACGCTTGCATAGACCTGCGTAAGCCTTGAATTTCCCGGCTTAAACGCCCGTCTTTATAGAGAGATCCCATTAAGGACGGACTGTTCGGGAAAAGTAGGTACTGTTTTTGATTTTTTTTAATGATATTGATAGCTGTTTACTGTCTACAAAGCATTTTTTTTAAGTCGTTTGTAAATAGTTGTTTGACAGATTTTTTTTGTGTTTATTGATTTTTACTATGTATAACGCTTCTTTTTATCCGTATCAATTGAAATTTAAGGAGCCGGGCGGTACTTCGCGTGGTGTCCTGACCACCAAAATGAGTTATTTTATTCATGTTTGGGAGGATGAGACCCCTGAGGTGATCGGGGTGGGTGAGTGTTCGGTATTGCCTGGTTTATCGCCCGACGATCGGCCTGATCTGGAGGAGAAGCTTCAGTGGTGTTGCCGGCATATCGATCATTTGTCGGGAATGTTTCATCATGAACTAAAAGAGTGGCCTGCTATACGTTTTGCTCTCGAAATGGCCTTTTTAGATTTGAAAAATGGGGGACAGCAGATTTATTTTGAATCCAATTTTACCAAAAGTCATCTATCGATACCTATCAACGGCCTTATATGGATGGGGCGCATTGAGGAGATGAGTCGCAGGATTGAACATAAGTTGGCAGATGGCTTTAACTGTCTTAAGCTAAAGATCGGAGCACTTGATTTTGAGGCTGAATATCAGCTGCTTCAGACGTTAAGGCAGCGCTTCAGTCGCGAGACGCTGGAGATTCGTGTGGATGCCAATGGTGCTTTTTCCCCCGCTGAAGCGCCTGGCCGCTTAGAAGTGTTGGGTCGGCTGCAATTACATTCAATTGAGCAACCTGTTAAAGCCGGGCAATGGCAGGTGATGGCCGATTTGTGCCGCCGCACACCTTTGCCAATAGCCCTCGATGAGGAGCTGATCGGACTTCACGATGATGCCATTCGGAGTCAAATGTTGGAATTGATCCGGCCACAATATATTATCCTTAAGCCTAGTCTTACAGGTGGATTTGCATCTTCGGAGCGTTGGATTGAATTGGCTCAGACGGTGAAGTCGGAATGGTGGGTTACCTCGGCTCTTGAAAGTAATGTGGGGTTAAATGCCATTGCGCAATGGACTGCCGTTTTAAACAATCACATGCATCAGGGATTAGGAACCGGGCAGGTTTTTACTAATAATTTTAAATCGCCATTGTCCATCAGGAAGGGGTGTCTTGTTTACGGAAAATAGATTGTTGGTAAATTGAAAAATAGTTTCATCTGTGCCAGTTCATAAAGTCGGGAGTTATTGATGTGGCTACCGTTTTTTATTTTTAGGTCAGATATCTGATATATTATTAACGGATCATTTTATGACATCTTCTTCTAAGTTTCCCCATATAACCATCAACCATATCACTTACCCGGGCGATGAGGTTTTGCAGCTTTCTGAGCAACTGATTGGAGCTGATTTGAAGCGTTTTTTGGCCGACTGGTACAGTGATCAGTCTTATATTTGGGTTCAAACTTCGGGGTCAACCGGCACTCCAAAAAAAATGAAGGTGAGTAAGCAAGCCATGCTGGTTTCTGCCCGGCGGACTCTGAATTTTTTTGGATTGCGACCAGGGATGTCAGCCTTGCTCTGTTTGCCGGTTTCATATATTGCCGGCAAAATGATGGTTGTGAGGGCGTTGCTGGGTGGGCTGGATTTGGTTAGCATAGAACCGTCCGGTTATCCTTTGTCATCTGTCAGTGAAGCCATTGATTTTGCCGCATTTACTCCGATGCAGATGATTAATGAAATTCAATCCGCCGGGTCTCATTTGTCGTATCTGAAAAAAGTAATTATTGGCGGCGGGAAAGTTAGTGAGGAGCTGGACAGGCAATTGCAGGGACAGCCATTTGAGGCTTATGAGACTTATGGAATGACGGAATCGTTGTCGCATATTGCGTTGAGGTGCATTAACGGTGTGAACCGGCAAACGGCTTTTGAACCACTGGATGGTGTTAAGATACAGGCTGATGATCGCGGCTGTTTGGTGGCAACTGTCGCAGGCATTACAGATGAGCCCATTGTTACCAATGATTTGCTGGAGCTTCGTCACGATGGCTCTTTTATTATTTTGGGCCGTGAGGATAATGTTATAAATAGTGGTGGCATAAAGATATTGCCGGAGCGCGTGGAAATGAAAATTCAGCATCTTTTTTCTCAATCCATATTAATAGCTTCATTGCCACACGAGAAGTTAGGACAACAGATCATCTTGGTGGTTGAAGGAGAAATTGCTGATTCGGAAGGTTTGTATGAGGCGATAATGAACAATGTGGGAAAATATGAACGTCCGGCACATATTTATACGGTGCCGGTGTTTCCACGAACCACTAGTGGAAAAATTATTCGCAGAGAGGTGATTCAGACGCTGCGGGATGAGGGAAAGGTTTTTTGATGTGTTATGCATACTCTTAAAATTGTTATTTCCCAAAGGCTTCGATACTAACATACTTGCCGGAAAGCGTAAATACCAATGAAATTAGGTGTGTGAGTGCGCTTCATTCTGTCTGCAAAAAAACAAATTATGAACGTCTGAAAGCCTCAAAAAGGACGCTTTTTTATTTGAGGCCGGCGTTTTCGGACAAGTATTTAGTTGATTTTTATCCCTTTGATTTTTTATTTTTTGCTAACTGGTTATATTTCTTTTAATTAATTGGCGGTTAGGTTGGTAAACAATTATTGCTATTTTTGTGGCCTTTATTTTTACCAAAGGGTATATTTCCTGAAACATTAACTACTAAAGAAATTTATTTTGAAAAAGTTATATCTAGTTGCATTTTTTGTCTCAGTTGCAAGTGCTGCATTCGCCGGTGGTATTCTGACCAACACCAATCAGAGTGTTTATTTTTTGAGAAACCCGGCTCGTGACGCTTCTACTGAAATAGATGCCGTTTATGCCAATCCTGCGGGTTTAACCTTTTTAGATGATGGATTTTATATTTCGTTATCGAATCAATTTGCTTTTCAGACCCGGACCATAACCTCAACATTCGAACCTTTTGCCGTCAACAATAATGGCAGCAAAGTTAAAGTATTTAAGGGCTCAACTAATTCACCTATTATCCCGGGATTACAGTTTGCCTATAAGAAGGATAAGTTGGTTTTGTCGGGACAGATTGCCGTGGTAGGTGGTGGTGGAGAAGTTACGTTCGATGACGGGCTGCCATCGTTTGAAGCGCCGGTATCCATGCTTCCTTATGCGCTTACAGGTGCTGGGATCTCAACTACTGCGTATGATTTGGAAAGTTCAATGCAGGGGAATTCTTATCTTATCGGTTTTCAGGTTAATGGTTCGTATCAATTTAGTGATGCCTTTTCGGGTGCGGTTGGTCTTCGTTTAACTTCTGTTACCAATGGTTATAAAGGTTATCTTCGGAATATTCAGATTAATCCGCAACATCCGTTGTTGAATCCCACGGGAGCAATGATGAAGGCCACTGAGTTTTTTGAGGCCGCAGGGATGTCTGATTATGCTGCCAGTACGGCCGATCTGGAACTTGACAGCAAACAAACCGGTTGGGGTTTTGCACCTGTTTTAAGCATTAATTATCATGCGTCTGATTTAAATTTGTCAGCAAAATATGAATTCAAAACGTCTGTTGAATTGCAAAATGACACCAAAATTGACGGTACTGGTTTGTTTCAGGATGGAGCTAAAACGCCCAGTGATATTCCGGCGATTTTTTCGCTTGGTGCTTCTTACCTGTTTACGGAAAAATGGGTGATGACCGGTGGTTATCATCATTTTTTTGATTCGGATGCGGAGATGGCAGGCAATAAGCAAGAGGCCATTGATGGCGGTAGCGATGAGTACCTGATGGGTAGTGAATACCGGTTTAACGACCGTTTTCTGGTAAGCGCCGGAGTGCAGTTTACTGTGACAGCGATTACAGATGATTATCAAAGCGATTTGAGCTATAGTTTGGATTCTTATAGCATTGGTTTTGGTGGCGCCTGGAATTTTACGCCGAATTTAATGTTGAACGTTGGTTATTTTTATACCGGCTATAATGACTGGACAAAAGAATCAGCGAATTATAACGGAACGGGCTTAACCGGATCTGACGTTTATAGCAGAACCAATAATGTTTTTGGTATCGGGATCGATTATAAATTTTAAGGAGCGTCGGCGCTGCAAATATTGCAATCATGTAATCTTATCGACAAGGCAGTACTTGGAGGTTTCTGGAAACTCATTTTGATCCCTCCTGACTCCTCTGATAAATAGTAAACCTCCCTTTTTAGGGGGAGGTTTACTTTGATAGCTGTCAGATTCAATTGTTTTTTATTTTTTAAACCAGCCAAAACCAGATTTGGGTGGTCAAAAAGCAAACGGCAAAGCCCATTACGATGGGAAGGAACGTTGATATCATTGTCCATTTAACACTTTTAGTCTCCTTGTATATCGTAAATATGGTTGTTGAACAGGGGTTGTGCAGTAAACTGAAAAGCATAATGTTTATGCCTGTTAGCAATGTCCAGCCGCCTGCATGAAGAATATTAGCGGTATCGGCTAATGAGTCCAGTTCAAATATCACACCTGTGCCTGCGCCTACACCGTGGATTCCAGTGTTAAGTGCTGTTAACATTAGAACGGTGGGAATTACAATCTCATTGGCCGGAATGGCTATGATATAAGCCAATAATATAACTCCGTTTAAACCAAAGACAAACGCAAAAGGATTGGTCCAGTCAATGAAATGTTGAGCCAGACTGAGTCCGTCATAATGTACGTTAGCAACTAGCCATATCACAATTCCTGCTGGTACAGCAAAAATAATGGCGCGCCACAGTACAAAAATAGTACGGTCTATTAACGAGGTATATAGTGTTTGCCAGATTCGTGGTGGTCGGTAGGGCGGAAGTTCCAGACTGAATGATGAGGCTTCTCCTTTCAACACCGATTTACTTAATCCCCATGATACCACCAGGCTGAAGAAGATTCCTAATACTGCAACGCCCACTACTGCTCCGGCCGAAACAAGACCGGCAATTTTTGCCGGGACAAGAGCGCCTATAAAAATGGTGGCAATTAATATCTGAGTGGGCCAGCGACCGTTACACAATGAAAAATTGTTGGTGATAATGGCTATTAGGCGTTCGCGTGGACTGTCGATTACTCTGGCGGCGATAACGCCGGCGGCATTACAGCCAAAGCCCATACTCATGGTGAGTGCTTGTTTGCCATGCGCTCCGGCTTTGCGGAACATACTATCCATGTTAAAAGCCACTCTTGGCAGATAGCCTAAGTCTTCGAGCAGGGTGAAGAGCGGAAAAAAAATGGCCATGGGCGGTAGCATAACGGCAATGACCCATGCCATGGCCAAATAGCCACCATCAATCAGCGGCCCATCGAGCCACCATGGCATATTTATAGCGGCCGCTGCATTTTTTAATATCGGATGCATGTAATCTATTAATAACGTGGACAGCAGTCCGGATGGGTAATTGGCGCCCGAGACTGTTAGCCAGAAAACAAGTGACAGTAAAAGAAACATGATAGGAAAACCTAACCATTTGCTGGTTACTATCTTGTCAATTTTAAGGTCCATGCTATAAGCTGCTTTCTCGCCTTTTTGTTTGACTGTTTTACGGGCTATATTTGACGCCTCCGCATATATGGACTCAATTACCGTATCGTGAAAATTGACACCTAAGTCCCACCTGGCTTTATTAGCCTCCGATAATATGTCTTCTTTATTTTTTAAGGATGTATTGGTCTCCATAGTCATTATTTGTTACGATTCTTCGTTTAGTTCTCTTGCATTGATGCTTCCCAGTTCGCCTGAACGAACCGCTTCAATGATACTATTATCACCTTCGAGTAATCTCAAAGCCACCCAATTGATATTTGGTAGGTTGGGAAACTGGGTGGCTAGTTTTTCGGCGATATTTGAAATAGCATGCTTTAGTTTTGGGGGACGGCTTTTAATTTTATGCGGTCGGCAAATATATTTGCCGGTGGCTACGTCTTCAATAGCAGCCAGTAATTCATTCATTCCTTGTTTTCTGCGTGCAGAGGCCGGGATGACCGGGATTCCCAATTCTTTGGATAGCGTTCTTTCGTCAATTTCTAAATTGTTACGACGTGCTTCATCCATTAAATTAAGGCATAACACGGCGCGGTCGGTAATCTCTAAAATTTGAAGCACCAGATTCAGATTTCGTTCCAATCGCGTGGCATCAACCACTATTACCGTAACATCGGGTTGCCCAAACAGAATGAAATTTCTGGCCACTTCTTCATCTGTGCTGGTTGACAGCAGAGAGTATGTCCCTGGTAAATCAACGACCTTGTATCGCTTTTCATTATAGATAAAGCCTCCTTCGGCACGCGATACCGTTTTCCCGGGCCAGTTACCTGTATGTTGACGCAATCCTGTCAGATTATTGAAGACCGTACTTTTACCTGTATTTGGGTTGCCGGCCATCGTAATTACATAATCGGTCTGTTCCATGTCCAGGCCCAGTTTTATCAGGTTTTCCTTATTATGTACCGGACAATTATTACAAGTATTTAAATTAGTCATGGTTATCTGTTTTGTGAATGAAAATCAAATCTGCTTGTTTTTTTCTGATCCCAATGGTTGTGCCCATTACGCGGAAACCGATGGGATCGCCGGAGGCGCTTTTCAGCTGGGCAGAAATCAGACTGCCCGGCACAATGCCCAAATCCATCAATCGTCGTCTTTGCTGGCCCCGGCAATTGGGGGATATCCCGGCTATCTCGGCTTGCTGACCAATGTTTAAATCCGACAATAATTTATAATGTGGTGTTATTGGATTCGATTCGGGTGCTATTTCCACTGTTATTTGTGCAGCAAAAAGAGTTGTGAGCGTGCATTCATCGCTATTGGCTGCAAAAGTTATTTTGCCTTTTTCCACATCTGTTATATACACCTGCATGCCAGGGTATAACCCTTGTACGGTCAGTTGTTCATAAATGCTGCGTGGTTCATCTTCTATATGTATTATACGGGCTGATGTACCTTCTTTTAATTGATTTAATGGGATGCCTTTAAGTTCCGGAATGTCTCCCTCAATGGTTGGGATGGGATCGCCATGTGGATCATAAACCGGATTGCCGATGAGTGCTGCTATTTTTTCAGTGTCTTCATGGGTCACGATGTGTTCCAGTCTGTCGGCTTCTTTATGCCAATCGGCCTGGGCTATACTGGTTTCATCAGCCAGATATCTTTCCCATACCCGGTGAATTCTTATAACGCGCAGTGAGTAGGAGCGACCCGTATCAGTAAGAAGCAGATTTTGATTTTTTAGTGTAATGAGACCCATCGAATTCAGTCGTTCAATCAGTTGCCCGGCTTTATCATTCGATATGTTTAAATTGCCTGCAAGACTGTTCATATTGCAGGTTTGTTTGTTGTATTCACAATCAAACAAGTACTTTAAGGCATCTTCTAAAAGCACCCGCTGATTGTTTCTGATTAGTGTCGAAATATGTGTCAAGAGCCCTTTTCTGGGCCAAAAAAACCATAAAATAAATGTCAGTATCAAGAGGCCTGAAAGAACCAGTAGACTGTTTTGTGCGATTAATAAGGTTAATATTTTCATTGGTATTATGTTTATATTCTATCCGAATAGAAGTTGTTGTTATGGTGCGATCCGAATTCTATATTGGCTATCTGTATTGGTGTTTAGTGTCAGCAAGAAAACGTTGTCTTTTTGTCACTATCATTTTTAAAATGTTTGTTTACCGTAGTAAATTTGCATTTTCGGGATTATTGGGATGGAACCATTTTTTACTGAGGTAGTCGATAAGTAATACCAAAGCTAATAAAATTATCTACGCCATTTTCAATGCCGAATCCGCCAGATACATCTATTTGCAGATTTTGTCGTATTAAATAGGTTATGCCGGCATCAGCTAAATGTGATGGTGTTCCTCTTTCTGTCAGTAACCCATAACTTTCAATAAATGCACCTGTTTTTTCAGTTATGCCAATGCCTAACGATGCCGAGTAAAAGTACGATGGGTTGGGGTTTTCTCCGTCAAATTCCACACCTAAATTGTAACCTAATGAAACTTTCTGACTAAGTGTGTGCGCGAACGAAAAACGCATATTGGTGGCCGTGTAGCGAGGTTTGTAATCGACAGAGGCTGTAAACGGCATAACCATAGCACCTAACAATGCGATGGCTGGTCGCCAGCCTTTTTCTGATTGTATTTTTATTTTAAATCCCAGGTTAAGAGGGCTGAGTCCTGAAGTCGTATTTGTTGAATCGGGTGCTGATATTTTAATTTTGTCGCCCAGATATTCAAGTCCCAAACGTAATTCCATATTTTCAAACAGTCCATAACGCAATAACGTTGAGTTATAAGCAAATGATGTTTGTTTGTAATGATCGCTCTGACTGTTTTCCATTACGAAACCGGTTTCAATCTGGAGTGATTTTAGTGGAACAACTTCAGCTGATTCTGTTTGGTCGGGACGGTCGGTAATTAATGCCGGGATGCTATCCTGCGCCATGACATATTCGGCTACTATTATTAAAAGTAAGGTTAATATCGTTCTCATTTATTGCTTTTTAATGGTGTTACAAATATGGTGCTGGTAAATTCTTCGTTGAGTAACATTTTTGTTTCTTCAACTTTAATTTCGGTCATGTTATTGCTCTTGTGCTGATTTTTTACTTCTATTGTTGCGCCTATAATTAAGTGATGCGAATGGCAGAAGTCGAAAAATTCTTTGTTAGAACCTATTAACCGGTTTATTTCATAGGAATGGTTGGGTTTTGCCAATGTAAGCGGTTGGCTGCCATTTGAAGCATCAATCACGCCCAATTTGTCTGGAATAGGGTCGCCATGTGGGTCAACTGTTGGTTTTTCTAGAAATTCATAGATTTTATCAATCAGAAAATCGGACGTCAAATGTTCCAGTATTTCTGCTTCCCGATGTATTTCGTGTAATGAAAGCTTTAGTGTTTTATGGAGAAAAGTTTCCCAGATACGGTGTTTTCTGATGATGCTTACCGCCATTTGTTCTCCTTTGGGTGTTAATGATAACTCTTTATATTTTGTGTAGTTGACTAGTCCTTTGGTTGATAGCTTTCGGGCCATATCGGTTGCAGCAGCATTTGAAATGTTTAGAATTTTGGCCAGAGTTCCCGGTCTTGTGTCTGGTTTGGTTATTTGTGTCTGACTAAACATTGTTTTTATAAAGTTTTCTGTAGATACTGACATAGAGCTCGGTTTGTTTTTTAAGTATGCTTAAATTTATAAACAAAAGTACTTTAAATATTTTTGAAGTGATACCTTTTTCTTCGATATTTTGAATGGATATTGATAATTTATGAATTTTCTGTCGTAGTATTTTAGCGATCGTTTTTATTATATTGTATCTGAAGTTTGTCTGAAAGTTATTCTATTTGATGTTTTACTGCCTGAGGAATATAAGCCAGTTGCCGTTTTGGCGAATGTTTTAAACGGATTTTATTTGTAGATTGTCGGGTTACTACATTTTTGGGTGAAGTTTTATCCTCAAACCATATTTTTTTTATTCTTTTATCGAAAATATTTTTAATGTCAGGGAAATTGTTTTTTTTCAATCCAACTTGTGAAATGGCGGTGGCTAACGCTCAGGTTTCATATATGCCGCCGGCTCATCTGGCTAAGTTTGAGACTGATTTGGAGTTTATTTTATTGTATTTGGGAGATCGCAAAGATTGTATTTGGGTGAGGCAACCCATTCCGGATGCCTTTAAGCGGCATTTGGATTTGATGGGATGGAGCTATCCATTGCCTATAAGTCAGTTGGAGGATATGACATATTCTCAACTTGCTTTGACTCAATTGTCGCCGTGGGGCTGGAGCCCTGCTGTGCATAAAAAATTTGAACAGTTGAAGGGCTTGATGGATCAAAGCTGGTATCTAAACCCATTATCGATCTGGAAACCGGCGCACCGGTCTTTATTAAGTCGTTTAACCGGGCAACAGGTGGCACAATTGGTGAAGGAATCGGGTATTGAAGCGAAAGGGTTGCTTGCTGTCCCCGGAATTCCGGAGAGGATTAATTCGATGCGTCGTTTGACGGAGTTGGAGCGTGATTTGTCTTCTCCCATCTTATTGAAAACGCCCTGGAGTGCTTCGGGACGCGGTCTGTTTAAAATCAGAGACAGAAACGAAAACGTGGAAAATAACAGGTGGGTGCTTTCCAAGTTAAAACAACAGGGGTTTTTGATGGCTGAGCCGTTTTTAAATAAGTTACAGGATTTGTCGTTTCATTTTGAGATTACCAACGATACGATTAGTTATTTGGGAACTACTTTTTTTAAGTCTGATAACGATGGTCGTTTTTCAGGTTGTTTTATCGGAACGCCCGCCATTGCGAATATGACTGATTTTTTGCTCTCAGAGGCCATTGGGCAGGCTGTGCAGACGCTTCAGCAAGCATTTATTGAGATGCATCTGTCGGCACGTTATCAGGGGTATGTAGGAGTGGATGCAATGCTGTTTTTAAACGACGAGGGGGGTGTGAAGTTACATCCTTGTATTGAGGTCAACTTAAGGCATACCATGGGGTTGTTGAATTTATTTATTCAGAAAAGGCTTCATGCCGATAGTCGGGGCTTTTGGGAAATAAAGCAGGTGTGTGATTCTGAAGCCGCAGATACCCCCTTGGCACGTGATGTCGTGATGCGCGACGGCCGTCTTGTGAGTGGGCAGGTCGCGTTAACACCACCGCCAACAGATGGTGGATTTATGGCGGTGATGACCTTAACTTTGTAAGTTTGAAAAATTACCCTTATTAATTAAATCTTTGGTAAACCGATAGCCTGTCTCTACAATTTCATCCACTTTGTCAAAATCCCAAAACGAAAAGTTTTGCATTTCAGGCGGATCAATAATAAAATCACATTGGGCCATCGATGCTTTCACATTTTCGCCAATAGCAAGGCTGAAAGAGCGTTCAGCAACATCTTTAATCCCTTTAAAATCTTTTTTGATCCCCAGATGATTCACATGAACACCTATTAGTGTTTTGCAGTGTTCACGCAATGATCCGGCCGGCAGATTATCATATAGTCCACCGTCGATGTAGGTTTGTCCGTTAATTATCATGGGGGCAAATACAACCGGAACGGAGCACGATGCCAAAACATAATTATAGAGAGAGCCGCTGGAGATAACTTCGCTTTTGCCTTTGTTAATATTCGATACCGAAACAAAGAATGGCTTTTTTAAGGCGTTGAAGTTATCGGTGCCAATTTCTGTTTCAAGCATTTTACGGATATTTGCCATCTCAAACATGCCGTTTTTACCCCATGCCAGTTTTACCATCTTTATTACAGGCGATTCTTTTACGAGCGATTGAATTTCTTCAGGGGTTTTTCCGGCAGCATATAATACGCCGACCAGTGATCCCATGCTGGTGCCGGATATGATCTCGGGATAAATATCCGATTCATTTAGAGCCTTGAGTACGCCAATGTGTGCAAAGCCTCGGGCACTTCCGCCACTTAGTGCTATGCCTATATTGGCTGTTTGGTTTGGCATGGTATTGTTTGCCTTTTTGTTGAACCAGTTTAAAATTCCCATAGTTATTTAATCTAAGTGTATCTGTTTATGACTCAAATTTATAAAAAAGAAGCTAAAAAAAGCCGACATCTTTTTGATGTCGGCTTGTCTGATTTAAGTCGTTATTGCCCGAAAACTCCTGTGACAGATAAGAAAGCTTCATTTTTGAGGTTTGCGAAGCTTGAAAAATGAGCCTTTGCTTTTACAAATGACCATTTTGAAAGCGATTGGAACAAAAAAAATGGCGTTTTCTTGCTGACACTAAGTAAAGGTTTTACGCTTTTTTATAAACCACTAACGCAGAATAGGTGTTAATGCCTCCACTTGAATGGGCGGCATAATCAACGGCTATAATTTGTTCTGGTTTTATGGAATTCTCACGCATAAAATCATTCATTTGATCATCCAGCGACTTGTCATAGTCGTCTAATCCTGTGTATTGAAAATGTTTAACTCTAACCTTATCCATATATAATTCGTTTTGAAAAATAAATAATAACACTATTGCCTCTATACGGTAATTTGGGGGTTTAGATTCAGCACAGCGCCTTATTTGTTTAACCTTTTTTTTTCTTTTTTTTAAACTGGTTGCTTGTCAAAGGCTTAAACAGATTTTCTTTTTCGTTTTAAGCCGATAGTTTTTTTAGTATCTCGATTAGGTGTTGCCAAAATCGTTGCACTGTTTTAATATTTAACCTTTCTTCGGGTGAGTGAGCTCCTTTTATGGTTGGACCTATTGACACCATGTCTAATCCCGGGTATTTTTTTAGAAACAGGCCGCATTCCAGACCGGCATGAATGGCTTTCACCTCTGGCGTTTGGTTAAATAATGCCTGGTAGGTGTCAACGGTTAGTTTTACGATGTCAGATGCCGGGTTGGGCGTCCATCCTGGGTAGCCGTCGCTGTGCTGAACGTTGGCGCCACCCAGTCTGAATGTACTTTCAACAATATGGGCGATGTTTATTTTGGCTGACTCAATGGAGCTGCGCTGGCTGGTGCTTACAATGATTTTTTTATCGGAGGTTTTTATCGATGCCAGATTGGTTGATGTTTCAACCAGTCCCGGTATGGTTTGACTCATTGCGACTGCGCCATGTGGCATTACATAGAGTGAATTTAAAAGCTTTTGCTGAAAAGTTTCCGTAAAAACGCTCTGCGGAAGTTCAGCCGATTCCAATTCGATTTTTATATTGGGTTCAGTTTTTATAAATTCTTCTTCTATATCGGCAGTGAAACAGTTTAGCAGTACCCTTACGTCTTCTTTGTGTTTGGAAGGAACGACGGCCCAGGCATCAGCTTCCCGTGCTATGGCGTTACGCAGGTTACCCCCATTAACTGATGCCAGTCGAAGCGCCAGCTGTTCAGTGGCGTCCCAAAGGAAACGGACCATTAGTTTGTTAGCGTTGGCCAGACCTTTATTGATGTCATCGCCCGAATGACCTCCGGTTAATCCCGATATCTTTATTTTGAACGCAAAATGCCCCTTGGGCACGGGTTCATATTTCGTTTCGTAGGTGCCAATGGTATCAATGCCTCCCGCGCATCCAATGAATATTTCGCCGTCGTCTTCCGAATCCAAATTGATTAGGACCGATCCTTTTAACAGGCCTTCTTCCAGACCAAAAGCGCCTGTGAGGCCAGTTTCCTCATCAATGGTAAAAAGACATTCCAATGGCCCGTGTGCGATGTCGTGCGAAGCCAGTATTGCCAACTGAGCAGCCATGCCTATACCGTCGTCAGCGCCCAGTGTGGTGCCTTTGGCTTTTACCCATTGATCATCAACATAGGTGCTTATGGGGTCGGTCATGAAATTATGGATTACATCGCTGTTTTTTTCGCAAACCATATCCATGTGTGATTGTAAAATGACGGTCGGGGTCTTTTCATTTCCTTTGGTTGCAGGCTTCCTGATAATGATATTCCCGGTTTTGTCTTCAACAAAAGCCAATTGATGCTTTTGGGCAAAGTTACGAAGGTATTCTGCTATTTTTTCTTCATGTTTAGACGGCCTCGGGATCTTTGTTATTTTATCGAAATAATACCATATTTCGTTTGGTGAAAGGTCTTTTATCAATGTCATAGGTTTCTTTTTACATGTTAATTTCTCTGTCACGGAAGCCGAGCAGATATAAAATGGCATCCAATCCTATGGTTGAAATGGAATGTCGGGCCGAAGCCTTCACTTTGGGCTTGGCATGAAAGGCGATGCCTAATCCGGCCAATCGAAGCATTGGAAGATCATTGGATCCATCGCCCACAGCAATTACCTGTTTCAGATGGATGTCTTCTTTAAAGGCGATGAGTTTTAATAATTCGGCCTTTCTGGGTCCATCGATTATTTCGCCCACATGTTTTCCGGTTAGTTTTCCGTCTTTGATTTCCAGTTCATTGGCAAAAACATAATCAATACCTAAATTATTTTTAAGATAATTGCCAAAATAGGTAAATCCGCCTGAAATAATGGCAGTGCGATAGCCATATTTTTTTAGAGTCGCAAACAGGCGTTCGGCACCTTCGGTGAGTGGCAACGATTTCGCGATGTTTTGCATCACCGATTCGTCCAGACCTTTGAGAAGGGCCACGCGTCGCTTGAAGCTTTCCTGAAAATCTATTTCACCCCGCATGGCCGACTCAGTGATGGCGCTTACTTCATCGTAAACACCGGCCTGGCGGGCCAGTTCATCAATGACTTCTGCCTGTATGAGTGTTGAGTCCATATCGAAGCATACGAGACGGCGGCTACGACGATAAATGTTATCTTCCTGAAAGGCGATGTCGGCGCCAGCTTTCCCGGCTACCTCTATAAAACGGGTTTTCATGGACTCCAGATCGAGAGGTGTTCCTCGCACCGAGAATTCAGCCACCGATTTGGTGTCGTTTTTACCGTTGTTGAGTGGAATACGTCCGCTCAGGCGGGAAATAACATCTATATTAAGTTGCTGATCGGAAATAATTTTGGTGACCTGAGATAGCTGTTCGGCTGTTAATTTTCTTGAGATAAGGGTGATAATAAATCTTTCCTTGCCTTGGTTTTCAACCCATTCGTTGTATTTATCTTCCTGTATGGGCGTAAATTTTATTTTAAGACCCATTTCGTAGGCTTTAAACAGCAGATCTTTCAGAATGGGTGATGATTCAGCGGTTTCGGGGACTTCCATCAGAATTCCCAGCCCCAAATCGTCGTGGATAACGGCTTGCCCAATATCCAGAATATTTACTTTGTGGTGTGCCAGAATACCAGTGAGGGTAGAGGTTACCCCTGGTTTGTCGGGACCTGAAATATTGATCAGAATGATTTCTTTTTTCTTGGTCATATGGCTGACAATAGAGCGTTTTTGTATTTTACGGAAACAGGCGGGTTAATGAGTTGCAAAGATAACCATAAGTTCGTTAAATAGAAGTGTGAGATGTGTGTTTGCTGCTCGGTTATCGTTGATTTTGGTTTAAAAATCCTTAATTGGTGTGCTCTATTTTTAATGGTGTTGCAGTTAAGTCGTGTTTGCCCAAAAAACACATCTGCTTGGTACTAATTGTTCAAATTCAAGGCGTGCGCCGCTCGGGAATTGGGTGTTTTCTTCTGTAAATGGTCGTTTCGTGGTCAGACATAACGCCGAAGTTTGGTTTTATAGACAGAGTCTAAGTAGAACATCAATTTAAGCCAATACAAATTCTCAACAACACAACTGTGGTTGATGTCGTTGTCACCACCCTGCTTCGAACGGTATTTGCTCGGCACGTTAACGTTAAACCGGCAGTTTGTCCGATAGATAAGAGAAAAGTTGATAAACCAGAAATGCTGGCCAGACCAGAGCTTTTAGAACGCCTAGTACACCCATCCAAAAAAATGTGGCTTTAGAGATAAAATAAATAGCTGCGCCAATAAATCCCAGAAAATACAGGGTCCCTGATGTTTTACAATCGTTTTTCATATGTTTATAATTTGTTTTTCAGTTGTCATATGGAACTCGCCGGGACAATCATACTTCTGTGTGTGAATCAATTCCCATGGTTCGTTTCATATGTTTATAATTTTGATTTTTAAGTTCATGCGGGATTAGTCACGATTAATCATGTTTCTTTGTATGGCGCCGTTTTAATGATTTATTTTCACTGTTCATTTTGGCCACATGAAACGCTCAGGATTCATTTTTTTTGTTACTTAGTGTTAATTTTTATCAAAGATGGAAAATTTATTTATAAAGCTCAAAAGCAGCCATAAAAAATAATTCCACTGTCGAAATTATTTCAGACAGTGGAATTAAAGGTATATCAGTACAAGCATTATGCGGAAATTAAATTTCCTCTGCAAGTAATGTTTAGTGTGCGTTTTCGGCCAACCATCGTTCTGCATCTATGGCTGCCATACAACCGGTTCCGGCAGCTGTAACAGCCTGGCGGTATGTGGTGTCCTGAACATCGCCACAGGCAAATACGCCGTCAATATTGGTTTTGGAGCTGCCAGGTATGGTTTTTATGTAACCCACACTGTCGGTTTCAAGGTAGTCTTTAAATATGTCGGAATTAGGCTTGTGTCCTATGGCCAGAAAGAAACCGTCAATTTTAATTTGTACTTCTTCTTCCTGAGGTGTCCCTTTTTTCTTTACTAATACAGCGCCTTCAACCACACCTTCACCCACAAGACCTTTGGTTTGATGTTCCCACAATACTTCGATGTTTTGAGTGTTAAAGACTCTTTCCTGCATGACCTTAGAGGCACGCAGTTCGTTGCGGCGGACTATCAGGTAAACTTTTTTGGCCAGTCCTGACAGGTAGAGAGCTTCCTCTGCGGCTGTGTCGCCGCCACCAACCACCGCAACATCTTTTCCGCGGTAGAAAAAGCCATCGCAGGTAGCACAGGCCGAAACACCACTACCGGCATATTTTTTCTCATCTTCTATTCCCAGATATTTGGCCGTTGCACCGGTTGCAATAATCAGCGCATCAGATTCTATGATCTTTTTTTCATCAATGGTGACTTTAAACGGACGTTGTGATAAGTCGGCTTTTGTGGCCAGGCCAAAGCGTATGGAGGTGCCAAACCGCTCGGCTTGTTTTTTTAAGTCTTCCATCATCTCAGGACCCGTTATGCCTTGCGGATATCCGGGGAAATTTTCTACTTCGGTGGTGGTTGTAAGCTGTCCTCCGGGCTGAAGCCCCTCGTACAAAACAGGTGACAGGTTGGCACGCGCAGCATAAATCGCGGCTGTGTAACCGGCCGGTCCTGATCCTATAATTAGAACTTTCACTTTTTCGACTTCTGTTATTTCACTTTTTTCTCCGGAATTATTTTTGTCCAGATTGTCAATTTTTCCAAAAAGAGCCATAGTATGTAAATATTTATATGTTTAAATTTGATGCCTCAAAAATAGCAATATTTGTTCCAAAAAAACAAAATGTTTTTTTTATGCTATTTTGTCAGACTTGTTTCTTTGCTTCAAATTTATTTGGTTTTAATTTAATATCCGGCTAAAATTCTATTTTTTGTTTATAGTCTTTTTTGATTCGTTATAGTTATTCCCAATAAAGACGATGGAGTCAGACGCTACTGAGAGGCTGCCAACGAGTCCATGACCGCCACTAATATTGGAGTGAATTTTTACGGGCGTGAGCATGGGTAGTCCATAGTTGTATTCGGCTACGACTTTGCTTCTGAGATATTTATAGTAATCTTCTGATAGTGATACTAAAAGGAATGATAGTTTCCGTTTTTCGTTGGGTGCAGGCGATTTAAAATAGACGCCGGGGACTTCTATTTTAATGGGGTAATGTTCATGCGTTTTGACAAGGTCGTCGGGGAAGGTCCCCATAAAATCAATTCCTTGCAGAAGACTGCCATCCTGATCCCGAATATAAAAAACGTCCTCATCTGATTTTATGTAACTTATCTGATTGTATTCATAAGTAAGTTCCGCTGCGTTATTCCACGTCTCACTGATTACAACGAGCTGGTAATAGTTTGTTATATCTGCGGGATCGGTGAAAACAACCGAACAGTCGATGTATTCAGGCTGATCTGTGTCATCGGCGTATTGGGCCGAGATGGATTCAATTTTAACGGGTTGTGGTATTTTTGTTAATCCTGTTGCCAGATTTCCCTGATTGTCGCCGCCTACTATTTTTATTTTATCGTTTTGAGCCACTTTGATGGTCGACCTATAGGCCCAGGTTGATTGGTATGGCCAGGCGAATGAGTCAATTTTTGCATCATTTTTATAAACAACGACGTAGCCATCGTAGACGCGTTCGAAATCATCGACAGAGGAATGATTAATGCTGCGGCTCAAATGAACTGAAAAAGTGGAGTCGGGCATCACAAATGAATATAAAGCCAGTTCCCCACCGCCATCTTCCATGTCTATGGTGAGGTCGCTTTCGCATCTTGCCACAGACAGGACCATTATAAATAAAAGAAGCCGTTTTACTGTCTTTTTAAGCATCTCATTTTTCGACTTTAAGTTTTTACAATTTACCCTTTTTCGGCGATTTGTTCTAATTGAATTTTGTCTTTTATAACAATATTTTTATCAATTAGTTGAATGAGACCGTCGCGCTCAAATGCTTTAAGTATTTTAACGGCACTTTCGGTGCTGATACCTGCAAATTCGGCGAGATCCTTACGTGTGAGTAGTTGAAAGATGCCCGAAGTCGGGGTTTCTTTTGTTGATAGGTACAACAAAGCGTCGGCCATGCGTCCGTTCATTTGTTTGTACATTAAATTGCGAATGCTATGGTACAAAATATCATTCTGGTCGCAATATCGGTTGATGATGTTAAAGGCAAAATGGCCGTTTTGCCGGATGATTTTTTCAAGGGCCTCTTTTTCTATTAAAAGTGTTTGTGTGTCGGTAAGTGCTATGGTTGAGTAGTTAAAGGTGTGTTTGCCAAAAACAGTGCTTAACCCAATAAATTCGCCTTCGCCAACGATTCTGAGATTGTAGCTCTTTCCTCCTTCTTCGAGATGTTGTTTGGCGACACCTTTCAGAATAAAAAGAATATATGATGCGTAGGTTCCCTGCTTGGTAAGGTTTTCGCCCTGACGGAAGGAAACCTGGGTTTTGCTTTCTCTGATAATTTCAATTTCAGGCGCCTGGAGCATGTGGAAACATGGGGCGCTTATGTCGCAAATAAAATCATGATCATTTTCGAGAATGGTTTTCATAACAGCTGGTCTGGTGTTTTTGTTGCTTTCTATAAAAGCTTTGTGTTTTGATGATTAGGGTGTTGTTTGGATTGATATCAACTAAAAAATTGATTTCTTTCAATTCAAATCCGGTTCTCGCCGGTAGGCAAATTTACAGAAAATTGTTGGGGACGTCTTAATTTTGTCTCCCAACAGTAAAGGATTTGAAAGCAGGTGCATCTGAACTTGAATTGAGACAAATCTTTAAGAATGTATAATTGTGATAGTGCTCGCTCCGAAAAGGTCGTAAAGCTTCATTTTTGAAGGCTGAAAATTTTGAGTTTACTGTTGTAAAAACCCGATTTGAAAACGAGCATAACACAGAAGTTGGGGTTTATTGACAAACTTTATTTAAAAAATTGGAATTATGTTGTATACAAATTTAAATCACATTGAAACGGCTGACCAGCATGCCAAAATTTTAGCTGAAAATGAGAATGTAATGGTTTGCTGTGGGCGTATGGGGCCCATGTGTATTCCTGTTTACGGGGTTATGGAAGAACTGGAAGGATCCTATCAGCACGTGAAATTTTTTGATATGGAATTTGATAACCCCGAGGCTCATGTTATTCGTAGCTTACCGGAAGTGCGTGGCTTTATGGGTATTCCTTTTGTGATTTATTACAAAAACGGAAAAGTGGTTAAAGCTACCTCTAGTATTCAATCCCGGGAACAGGTAACTTCAATTTTGGATGCTCAGTTTGGAAAGCCTAAAAACGCTTAGCATATGGAAAATTCAAACCATTATGATGCAATAGTCATTGGTGGCGGACCAGCAGGCCTTACGGCAGGTATTTACCTGTCGCGGGCCCGTCTTAAAACGTTGATTCTGAATGAAGGCACCATTGGCGGACAGATGGTGTTAACGCATGAGATTGCCAATTATCCAGGTGTTGAGTCGGTTAATGGCTATCAGCTTTCCAACATTATGAAGAAGCAGGCAATGTCGTTTGGCTGCACCATAAAAGCCAATATATTAATTGCTGATATTCATCTTTCCGGCAAGGAAAAGGTGATCACCCTGTCTGATGGTACCCGGTTTGTTGCTGAGGCCGTGATTCTGTCACCTGGAGGCCGTAGTCGTACTTTGGGAGTGGAAGGGGAGTCTCATTTTAAGGGGCGTGGCATTTCGTATTGCGCCACCTGCGACGGTGATTTTTTTACCGATAAAGAAATTGTTGTGGTTGGGGGCGGTAATTCGGCGCTGGAAGAGGCTGTAGCTCTTACTAAATATGCTTCTAAAGTAACGGTGGTGCATCAGTTTGATGAGTTTCAGGCTTTTGAGCATGCCATTGAAGAGGCGCGGACCAATGATAAAGTTAATTTTATCATGACGTCGAAAATCACAGCTTTCCGTGGTGATGAAAATTTGAAAAGCGTTGATATCACCAATATTCAGACGGGTGCAGTGAGTGACTTTAAAACCGATGGCGTGTTTATTTTTATTGGTTATGTGCCCAATACCGAGTTTTTGAAAGGAAAGATTGAGTTGAACCAGTGGGGCGAAATGATCGTAGCCAATGATATGTCAACAAGTGTGGCAGGGGTGTTTGGCGCTGGTGATTCGGTGGCTAAACGCTTTAGACAGGTCACAACGGCGGTGGCCGATGGTACAGTAGCTGCCCTGGCGGCATCACAATATCTGCACCAGCTTAAAGCTGGTAAAAATGCCAGGCCTTCGTTGGTTTCGAATTGAACTGATTATTATTCGCACTGCTATTTTTTGTAATATTTTAGAATATGAATTTTTGGTATGGATTACTTGCTTTCGTCGTTATTTTGGGTGGTTACATCTATTTAAATTACCGTCGGATGAAACATTTCTCAACGCTGCCAGAGCGTGATGAGATTCAGCATTTGAATGATAAAAATTTTAAGACCGCTATTTCGGAAGGTGTTGTATTGGTCGATTTTTGGGCTTCGTGGTGTATGCCTTGCAAAATGATGATTCCGGTTTTGAATGACCTTTCAGAGATGACCCAGGGAAAGGCTGTAATTGCTAAGTTAAATGTTGAGGAGTTTCAGCCTTTGGCAATGAAGTTTAACATTAGAAGTATTCCCGCAATGGTTCTTTTTAAAGATGGGAAAGAAGTTGATCGTTTTGTGGGGGTTAAAACAAAGGGTTTTCTGTTGAAGCAGATAAATGAAGTTTTATAGATTTTGCAAGCGAAAGGTTTAAATAGAGTCTGTCTATAAAGTCCAACTTCTGCGTTACGCTTGTCATAAAAACAGTCATTTACGAAAAGTAAACTCCTTGATTATTATGACTTCGCAAGCCTTGTATTTGAACTTTATAGCTCAAACTCCCGGCTTTATGGACAGACACTAAATAGTAAAGAACACTAATGCACTGCAAAGTGCATTAGTGTTTTAAGTGACTAAAAATCTGTCTCTCCTCATGTAATCATTGGGAAGAGGAAAAATCATGCGATTTTTTGGTAGTTAAGGATATTTTGTTGATTTGAGTTTATTAATATTTGATTTTTAACGGCGAAGCACGATGGTGTTTGGCCGTTTTTTTGTGTGTGGGGCATGGGAAAATTACTTGCAACAATAATAGAGATCTCTTATGAATAAAAAAACAGAAGCCCGCGTGGCTTAAGTTCTAAAATGAAAAATAGATTTTTTGCCTGATAATCGTGATTATAAATAGTCTCCGCAAGAAAGCTCAAGTGCGTGATAAGAAAAGGTTAGATTAAAGGATTTTTTTCAATACGTTTGACTTGCTTCTGAAGAGTTGGTACCTTTAAAATGTGATGGATGAAACGAGCGATGTATGTTAACTCCCGGGATAATTAAATGATTCTTTGGCTCAAGGCTTGCGACGATCGAAAAATGTGAATTGACTGGCATAAATGATCATTTTGAAAGCAAGTGTAACTGAAATAATGGTGTTTTTTGTCCGTGCAAAATTTTTAAACGATACCAAAACAGAACATTATGACTAAAGGTGATATTTTGCTTGTTGATTTGGAGTTTGAGTACAAACTCTGGCGTAACCGACTTAAATGTTATATTGAAGAAGTCAATATTGTCCTGATGCGAAACAGTGCGATAACATCTAATCGACCTCTAAGAGCGCTGAATGAGGTCGAGGTAATGGTTCTTGAGGAGCATCAGGCACAACTTAAACAGTTACTGAATCGTATTACAGTTCAGGAACAGGAAATGCAGTATTATAACAAGGATTTCCCTGTGATGAAAAACCACCAATACGTTGAACAGTATTTGGTTATTTGTGATAAAATGGGGCGTTTGGGAACCATTCATAATGAACGAATGGAAGATTTGGTAAAAGCTATAGGACTGTAAAATGAAAACGAGAAGTTTCCGGTTATTTTTTAATGTGGGTTGTTTTTCAATGCTATTTATGACAGGTATATCTTATGTTTCATGCAACCGGCAAATTGATGACAAATCGCTGGTTACCGGTGATTTACTGTTTGCTGGGATGTTACTTGATAAACAAGAAGACTTATCCTCGGCGATAAATGAAGTGACTCAAACCAATGAGCAAACCAATTATTTTCATGTGGGCATAACAGAGGTTCACGATGATACGGTTTGGGTAATTCATGCAGCTCCCGGGAAGGGGGTTTGCCGTGAACAACTTGAGAAATTTACAAATAGTAGTGATCTCGTGGACGTTTATCGCCTCAAAGATTCGTATCGTTTCTTTATTTCTGATGCACTGGAAAGAAGTCGTGCTTTAATAGGACAGCCTTACGATTCGGTTTATATAATGGGCAACGGGCATGGATATTATTGCTCGGGGTTAATTTTTACCTTATTTGAAGGGTCTGATGTGTTTAGTTTAGAGCCCATGACATTTAAAGATCGGGAAACCGGAGAGTTTCACCCCGGTTGGGTTGACTATTATGAAAAAATAGGACGCGCAATTCCCGAAGGCCTTCCTGGATGTAATCCCAATGGCATGGCAGCCTCTCCTTCATTGACCTTTTTAGGTCGGCTAAAGTAACGTATCAAAAATGAGAGAAAAAAAGCCGGGGGTTTTTTACCTCCGGCTTTTACAAAAATAAATTTGATTGGTTAGTGTGTTATAACTTTGGTTATTTTTCGGCCATCGGAGGTAATGGTTTCGATTAACCATACGCCTGCCGGAGTCTCAAAGGAACTGTCTCCATTTATTTGTTTGGTTAGATATAAATAGCCGTTTACGCTATAGATATTGACAGTTGTTGTAATTGTTACCTCTTTTATGTAAACATGATTGTTAATGGCATAAACAACGCCATTAATGTTTGACTCATGCGTAACAATGCCAACGTTTGTATCGTTATCAACCAATGTTTGTATGGGATCCCAATCGTCGTTTCCTTTGGTAAAATTAAAGGCAGTTATGGGCGTGCCATCATTTAAAATGGCACTGCTCAGAAGCGTTGACCAGGAGGCGCGGCTGTCCTGATTATCTTCGCCTGATGCTTCAATAGTACCAAATTCATACATTTTGTCTGATTCTCCACCCAGGGTGCTTAGCCATCCGGCAGCATTTATGAGTGATTTGTCTTCAAAGCCGGGGTATTCTGAAGTCTGAATGGTGGTATTGTAAAATACGACCTCGCTGGTGGTTGCCTGCCATGGGCGACCTAAATAGCCGGGCTTTGAACCATAAACCGATGCGGTTTCTACTTCCGGAATGGCCGATTTTATGGTGCATTCGTACATTAGGTACCCGCGACCTGAGGTTTGTTGAGCTGCTGTGATGTAGCATAAATCAGTACTGGCGTCGCTGGTGTTCATAACCAAATCTGTTTTATAAAATACAGCTGCCATGCCGCCAAATAAGTAGTCGGTAGCTCCCATCATTGCACCTTTATAAACAACCACGCGACTGTTAGAGCCGCCAAAGAAAGAATCCTGACGTCCAATCACGCGACATTTATTGAGAACAATTTTGTCGGTGTTATTAGTGATGGCGATAGCAGCAGCCCGCTCAACAAAAGATTTTTCCTGAACTGAGGTGTTCCCTGCATCGGTTGGACGTTGTCCTTTGCTGCCCGATTCCCACATGACCACTACATCTTCCGATTCTTTTTGAGAAATGTATTGATTGAAGGAGTTTTCGAAAATGATTTGTTCTGCTTCAAAGCCATTGGCACTTACAACGACGGTTGCATTCCAGTATGAGCCGTTGGTGGTACCAGCACCTGCATTATTATATGACAGATAGCCATTTTCTTTATTGACACGAAGTATTTCGGCATTCCATTTTTGATCGTTGCCCATACTATAATAGTCATAGCCATGCCCATAGTATGATGTTATGCGTACGGCACCTTCGGCTATATTTACACCCTTGTCTACGATCGCTGTGCTTGGCGTTGCCGAGGCATTTTTGAAGGTTATATTCGGAGTATCAATAATGAGCATTTCCTCATAGTTGCCAGCATCTATCAATACCGTGACTCGCTCATTGTCGGGACGCTCCATACTACGAATAGCATCCAGGGCTTCATTGATAGTTTGGTAGGGCTTGTCAGCTCCAACTTCCAGTTCACTCTGGTAGTTCATTACAGTACTTACTTTAATATCTGTGATATAGGTGGTGCTGGCTTGGGGGCCTGCTGTTATCGTCACATAGCCTGCGGAATTGCCGGGGTAAGTATAGGCAGTCGATTCAAATGTACTGGTGCTGCCACTGTTGGTGGTGAAAGTCTCACCGCCATCTATTGAGAAGTCGGCCGAATAATAATAGGTAATGGTGATTTTCTCGCCGCTTTCAACAGGTATTTGAACCGTCGCATCGGGTTTCATGGTCATGTGACCCTTGGCTATTTCGTTACCAATGGTTCCTGAGAGTAGCAATCCGTTGTAGGCTGTTCCTGAGATGACTTTATCGTCGAACGACCATCTTTTTATGGGTTCGAAAGTGATGACTTTGGTGGTGTTTTCGCTGTTAACGATCAAATTAGATGTTAACGCCATTTTTACAGGATAGGCATCCAACCCTGAAGCTGTAATGACATAAGTGCCGTTACGCAATGCTATTGATTCGTCAGGAGCAAATGTATAGCTATAGCCTTCTTCGTACAGATTGCTGAAGGTGAGTGTCAGATTTTCTGTTTGGGCGGTTGTCAGGCCTTCAGTAGTTATATCTATATTGTACTTCGTTTTTGTATCGAAAGTCAGATGACTGGTTTGGTCAGTCTCAGCCATCGAAATGGTGTTTGACGTCAGGACGAAGTCATTGACTCCGAACGATACGATGGTATATGAACTGTTGGCTTCCAGCTGTACTGAATAAGTCCCGTTTTCAATATCAATCTGTGGTTCGGGGATGTAAATCTTATTGGCGGATGGATCGGCAATAAATTTGAGTGACAGGTTTTGCAGATAATCATCCAGACCGGTGATGTTTCCACTTAAAGTATAAAGCTCAACTTTTTTGATTGAGATATTATGCGTCGTTGTGGTCTCCGTAATTTCCAACGAATTTTCATTGCTGATAATGTACCCATTGGCATCAGAAAGACTTATCTGGTAGGTGTAGCCCATTGGCAGATTGACGCTGTATGCTTCTTCTGAAACAGGTGCTTGCCACATCTTTCCGGCCTCATTGGTGAAGACGACTGAATATCCGGCAGGGATGTCTGTCGCTTCAGTTATATCAACACTTCCTGTAAGTGGGAGATAAGTGGCATTTTTTCGATAAATGCGATAATAACTGGGTTTCCCTTGATCATCAAATAGATGGTAAACCCCTTCTGATTTGGCAACAAATTGAAGGGTTGTTATGTCGGATGTTATAGTTGTTGCGTCAGTCTGAGCTTCCGGATTGTTGACATATTCAAAAGTGATGCGTCCGCCGGCATCGGTTTTGGTTACAATGGTTACTTCATCGTCTTCCTTTAGAGCCAGGCTTAAGTAACGTCCCGTATTGGCGGCTGAGTTGACATAAATGCGTCCTGTATAATCAGTGGCACCGGCGATGTTTTCATCATAACGGGTCAGATTGGTATTGGTGGTTCGTAAGCGGTCATTGCCGCCGCCAACCCAGGATAGAATGTCTGAGCTGAAATTTGGCAATACCTGTGCCGAACTGCCCGGTGTTATTTCTTCTGAGTACCAGGTATTAATAATGGTTTCTGTTAGATG
The DNA here is from genome assembly GCF_052400685.1 of Geofilum sp. OHC36d9. Lineage (NCBI taxonomy): Bacteria > Pseudomonadati > Bacteroidota > Bacteroidia > Marinilabiliales > Marinilabiliaceae > Geofilum > Geofilum sp. OHC36d9. The sequence goes on along the minus strand of NZ_JBQTGJ010000004.1, from coordinate 34,216 downwards.
GTTATTGTAGATGGCTTCATCCAGTTGCTGTGCGCCAAAATCCCAGACATCCACTTTCCCGTTCGATGGGATACTTGCAGCCATATTTTGAATGCTAACGCCATGTAAATAAATTTCGGCACTGGGGTAATCGGTGCTTTTTAAGGTTGCTGTGATAATGCCGGCTTCTCCTTCATAGCTGAAACTGTTGGTGCCGCATGCACCAGTGCCGATATTATGTGCAACTGTTGAGCCTAAAACGGAGCCTTCGCTGTCCGTGAATTCGTAAATAGCATCAATGGCGCTTCCGTACTGGCAGGTGTTAAATGTAATGGTTGCATCACCGGCCACCACAAAATCGATTGAATTACCTGAGAATAATACGGCGCCATGCGATGAATCGTGGTAGCCGAATTGTAAGGTTGTTGTTTCGGTATTACTGTTGATGGTTACAATCGCATCATTTGTGATGAAAGTTGAGTAGCGCAGTGAAGAATAGCTTGTTTGTGGCATTTCTGAGCCGTCGGTGAAGCTATAAGTGTAGGTTTGTCCGGCTTCTGCCTCGGCGGTTATGCTGTTGTCTGCTATCTGCAATGTATATGAAGTAGGGCTGGTTGATTCATCAGCGAATGTTATTTCCAATGTACCTCCATTGATGTTAACCGCTTCAATATCACCCGAAAGGATTGGGGTGAAAGAAGAAAGTGTTTCACCATTTAAATCAATGCGGATAGATGCTGATTCGGTAGTGGTACTTATTATCAGTCCGTTGCTTACGGTGACAGAAGGTGGCGTGGTGACGTCAGTGCCGGCAGTAAAAGTGATTTCTGTTCCGTTTATGGTGATGGTACCGGTTTTTTGCACCCAGGCTGAAAGCTCTACGTCGTAAGGTACAGGTACAAGTTCTATAATAGGAATATAGGTGGTTCCTTCAAAGGTGAATTCTACGGTTCCCGCAGTTCCCACATACAGAAAATCGACTGTTGAACCATCGGTGTGGTAACATTCGGTTGTTTGTGATGGCTGGCTGTTTGTCTCAAATTCGCCTGTGGAACTTGTTGCCGTGATGGTTCCGTTGGAATATTGGCAGCCACCAAAACGAATCGTTGTATTACCCCCTACCTGAAGGGTGATCTTGTTTCCCGTTTTTAGAATGGAGCCGTGGGTGGTCCCATTGTAGTCGAAGGCATTACTGACGCCGGGTTCAATTTTAAATAGTCCGCTTTCGATGTCTATATTGCCTTCGGTATCGGCAGGGATAATACTCTCATCACGTAAGTCGAAGCTATAAATTATGTTTTTTTCAGCTGTAGTGGCTGTGGCACCCAGCTGTGCCGGGATAACCTCTATAACAGGGAGGTATAAGTCATTACCGGTACCGGTCGAGGTTGTGAATGTGAGGGTTGTTGCAGCACCGTTGTAAACGAAATCGTAGGTGTCAGTCAAATCATTCGTTACTGCGGTGTTTTGTGTGCCCAGATCGCCTGTCTCTATCGCGGTTCCAATCATTTGCAGATTGGAGTATTTTGAGCCTAAAAATCGAATGGTTGCAGCTCCGTCAATTGTTAAGGTAATAGTTGCATCAATTTTCATGTTAAGCCCATAAGTTGTACCATGGTAGCTATAATCACCACTCAAGGCGAGCTTTCCATCGGTACTTTGACCATCTGTAATAATGGTTCCGTCCGTGAAATCGTAGGTGTAAGTTCCTGAAAGTTGACCATATGTCATGAATAGACCCATGAACAATGTCGTAAAAGTTAAGAGTAGTCTTTTTTTTGTCATTTGATTTTTTTTATTATGGATTTTAAACTGATTTTGGATAAAATTAACCATCTTAAAGTTCTTTGACCCTGTAATTTTTGCCGTCACACTGGTAATTTTTGCCGAATTATGATGTCGTTATCCAGGACGTTATTGTGGTTCTGTTGTGCTTGCTAATTTTTTTATTATAAGGTATTTAGTAGTTATTTTTTTAGGTTGGAGTTTTACTGTTCATCAATATGTCCCCATTATTTGGGCATTTTGACACAGGGTGTGGCGAGTGATTTTGTTATATTTGAGAGTAACATCTGGAACGAATGCTATCTGTGAGAATAACGTTTTTTGTCATTTTATTGGTCCTCGGCTTTTCGCTGCCGATGATGGCGGGTCATGATTACATTTTTGAACATTTATCTGTTCAGGATGGACTGCCTCATAACAGTGTTTCAGCTATGATGCGCGATAGTCGTGGATTTATGTGGTTTGCAACGTGGAACGGCGTGAGTCGATATGATGGAGAGCATTTTGCCAATTTTCGTCCAGACGATGGTATTTCTTTAATTACGGGATCCAATCGCATTGAGATGTTACGCGAAGACATTTATGGTAATGTGTGGGTGAGAACTTCCGATAACCAGATGTTTAGATTTAATAAATTCACCGAACAGTTTGAGGCGTTACAGGTCCTTCATGGACGTTCTGTTCATCTTTACATCCGGAAGGCTCTTTTTATGGGCGATGGTGAGATTTGGTTATCAACACATACGGGAGAGATTTATCGAGTGCAAACAGACTCGGTAACCAATCATTTTGTATTAGATAATTTTAATGATTTAAGCAGTCTTCAGGAAACAAGCGGTGTTGGGTTCAATCTTATGGGGGCCGATATTAATGGTGGTATTTGGATGCAGTCGTCTTCTGGTTTATTTCGGTTGGATAGGTTCATGATGGAAATAGAATCGGTTACGCCTCCAGACTACCAGCTGGCTGAGGGGTTTCACTGTTCTGCCTGGAAGTCGTTGGCAAATTGGGTGTTTTGTGGAACCAACGATGGTCGTCTGTTGGTATATGATTTATTGAAAGACCATTGGCTGCCGGCTTTGAAGCTTTCTGAATCTTCAATATCCTGTTTTGCCGTTACTTCTGGTCAAACCGTTTGGATCGGGTCGCAAGGCGATGGCGTTTTCCAATATTCTGTGATGCTTCAAGAGGTTGAAGCGAAATATAGTCATCCTCATGTGAAAGATGTTTTGAAGTTATATCCCGATTCTAAAGGGCATATTTGGGTTGAAACGGTGCATCCGGGGATTTCGAAAATTGATGTGCGCACTAAATCTGTTCGTCATTATGCGCAGGAGCTGGAGGTGGCGCCTGATGTTCGTCCTTTTGCGCAGTGTGGTTTTATGGAAGACAAGGAACAAGTGCTTTGGATGACCTTGAAAGGTGGTGGATTCGGCTATTATGATGAGGTGATTGATGAGGTGGTTTACTTTTTTAATAAACCCGGCGATCCGGCACGTAAGGTCTCTAATTTTGTTAACTGTTTTTACAAGGATTCTACAGGTGTCTTATGGCTAAGTACATATTTTAAAGGGCTTGAAAAAATTTCGTTTATATCTCGTGATTTTACTCATTTTCAGCCGGTAAAACAGTCTTATTTGAGCATTGATAACGAAGTTAGGTCGATATTGGTCGATCGATTCGGACTGTCCTGGGTGGCAACGCGCAAAGGGGAATTGTTTATTTTCGATCGTCATTTTAATCTGTTACGAAGATTTGATGATCTGGATGGCGAGCCCATAGGTCGTGTATATGCACTTTTGGAAGACTCTGAGGGACACGTGTATTTGGGGACCAGAGGGCGAGGGTTATTCGTTTTGCCGCGTCGAAATATCATGGATTTTGAGTCAATTCATTTTTTGCACCAGACGGACAATCCATGGTCGTTATCAAATAATAATATTTATGCCTTTATGGAAAGAGAGGAAGGGGAGGTTTGGATTGCAACCTATGGTGGTGGCATAAATATTTTTCGTGACGGACGTTTTTATAATGCCGGCAATGAGTTAAATTATCCGGATGGAAAGGCTCAAAAAATAAGAGCTATTTCGGCGGATAGGGAAGGTAACGTTTGGCTGGCTACCACAGAAGGAATCGTATTGGCCCGTAAAGATAAAGCGGATAACTGGTGTTTTAAACGGTTTTGTCGTGACGATGGTAGTGCGCCTGAATTGCCTGGTAACGATGTGTATTACGTATTTTGCGATCGGCAGGGTAATATCTGGTTAACAACCATAGGTGGCGGAATAACTTGTTTGCGTGAAATTCGTAATGTCAGTGGGGTTGATGTTTTGAATTTGACGAACTACGGAACTGGCTCGTCAGGTAACATGATTTATACTTTGGCTGAGGATGAAGGCGGTGATTTGTGGATGGCAGGAGATAATGGAATTTCTTTTTTCAACAAGGATTTGGGGCTCATTCGGAATTTTGGAAAGTATGAAGGTTTAGGTAATGCCGTGTTTTCTGAAGGGGCCGTAGCTAAAGGGCCTGGGGGAGTTTTGTTTTTTGGGGCCAATAATGGGCTCTATTTTTTTGATCCATCTGAGTTCAAACATGAACCTCAAACAGTTCGTATGGTGTTTACCGGTTTCCGGTTGTTTGGGAAGGAAGTGAAGCCAGGATACGGGGCGCCACTGCAAAAGGCGGTGTCTCTCCGACCTGTAATTAGGTTGAAGCATAATGAAAATGTGTTTACCATTTCCTGGACAGCCCTCTACTTCAAGTCGCAGAGAAAAATGACCTACCGGTATCGACTGGCGGGTTTTAATGATCAATGGAAGACGGTATCTGGAATTTGCGAAGCTGATTTTGAACGCATTCCTCCCGGGCATTATAAATTCTGTGTTCAGCTAATTGGTGATGATTTTAAATCGTCGGAAGGCGAATTATCACTCCGGATTGTTGTGGATTCGCCGCCTTGGAAATCGTCGTGGGCCTTTGTGGGCTATGTTATGCTTTTGCTGATTCTTTTAGAATGTACGCGCCGTATTGTAACCACTATTATTCGACTTCGCAATAAGGTTGTTGTGGAACAGCAATTGTCGGAACTTAAACTTCGTTTTTTTACCAACATATCGCATGAATTACGTACTCCATTAACTTTGATTCTGGGCCCTGCTTCCGAAATGCTTCAGAGTGGTGATTTGTCGGATAGAGGTGAACGTTATCTTCAATTGATTCACCAAAATGGAACCCGTTTGCTGCATTTGGTAAATCAGTTGCTTGATTTACGAAAGATTCAAAGTCGAAAAATGAATTTGTCATTTTTGCCAACCGAATTATCCACTTTTATTAGTGGGGTCGTGAAACGATTTGAAGCGGCTGCCTCCAATATGAAAGTGACTCTTGTTTATGATGGCACATTATGTAATGGAGTGGTCTGGCTGGATGCCGATAAAATGGAGAGTGTCATTTCTAATTTGTTATCGAACGCCTTGAAGTTTACGCCTGAACATGGACGTATCGAAGTGTCCTGTCGTCAGGATATTTTAAATGGATTTTGGTTGATTGAAGTCCGTGATTCAGGACCGGGCGTAAAGCCTTCACAGCGGGAGCGGCTTTTTGAATTGTTCGAGAGCTATAATGGGCAGGGACACCGGGGCAGTGGTATTGGATTGGCCTATTCGCGTGAATTAGTGCGCCTTCATGGTGGAGAGTTAACTTATCATGATGTGCCTGGCGGGGGGGCTTTATTCCGCATCGCAATTAAAGGAGTCATACAACCTTCAAAAGTCGTTGATGTTAATAACAGTATCGAATCTGCTAGCGAAGAGGAAGAAAACAGTCCATTGGAATCTGCGGCTTCATTTGATTCAAAGCCTCACATTCTGGTGGTGGAGGATAGTGATGACATGAGGCAGTTTTTGAGGATGCAGTTACAGGAGCATTTTGTGGTTGATACAGCTATTGATGGCGCCGAGGGATTGGAACAGACCAGAATTTTGAAGCCGGATATTATTGTGTCGGATGTTATGATGCCAAAAATGGATGGTATTGAGATGTTGGACGCATTAAAAATGGATTTTGAGACCAGCCATATTCCTGTCATACTACTGTCGGCACGTGTTTCGGTGGAAGCGCGTCTTACGGGGCTGCAATATGGTGCCGATGCGTATATCACGAAGCCATTTAATAACCGGGAATTATTAGCTCAGATCTATAATCTATTGCATCAGAGAGAGTTGTTGCGACGGCGTTTTGCCAATGGAGTCATGAATACATCTGATCCTGATAAATTGGAAATGACACGACCGGATACGGATTTTTTGGAAGCGGTTCGGCAAATTGTGGATGATAATTTGACTCGCACTGATTTTCATATTGAAGATATTTATGTGTCTTTGGGCATGGGACGAAGTAAATTTTATGATAAGATGAAAGGCCTGACTGGTTTTTCGCCTATCGACTTTGTGAAAGAGTATCGACTCAATAAAGCCATGGAGCTCCTTCGTAGTGGGCGTTATAATGTGTCTGAAGCATCTTTTATGTCCGGATTTTCTGACCCCGGTTATTTTAGCAAATGCTTTAAGGAACGTTTTGGAATGTTGCCATCGTACATGATCAAATGAAGGGTTAGCTACCTGCCTGTTAACGACTCGTAATCTTTATTGTTTAGATGTTCTCTAATATTGGATGTCGGCGGTTTATCTTTAAAAAAACGGTTGTCAGAAATTAATTTTCGGAACTGATATATGATACAACAAAAACATCCGACGATTTTAGCCGCCGGATGTTTTTGTGAGTGTAAATATTGATGTTATTTTTTCCTTTTTTGAATCTGTTGTTGTTTTGACATATCTTCCAAACGTTGGGCGAATTTTGATTTTTTCACCGGTTTCTTTTGGTTGGCATGTAGGCGTTGAAGTATTTTTTTCTCATCAACAAACCTGCGGATTAAAAGTGTCTGGCCAACAGTGATCAGCGTTGAAATAAAATAATAGTAACTCAATCCTGCTGCGTAATTGTTGAAGAAGAAAAGGAACATTACAGGCATCATATACATCATTCCTTTCATGCCGGGCATCTGGCTGGTCGATTGCGTCATCTCTGAGTTTATCTTGGTGTATGCCAGGTTGATAAGCGTCATTAACAATGTGAAAAGACTGACATGGGCGCCATAAAATGGAATACTGAATGGCAGTTCCAAAATACTATCGTATGTTGACAAGTCCGTGGCCCACAAAAAGCTCTCCTGACGTAATTCAATGGAGGCCGGGAAGAACCGGAACATGGCAATCAAAATTGGCATCTGCAGCAGCATGGGCAAACAACCTCCCATGGGATTGACGCCGGCTTTTTTGTACAAACTCATGGTAGCCTGCTGGCGTTCCATGGCTTTGTCTTTGGGGATGCGTTGGTTTATTTCTTCTATTTGTGGTTTTAAAACCTTCATTTTGGCCGACGACATGTACGACTTGTAGGTGAAGGGAAATAACACCACTTTTATAAGGATGGTTAGCAGCAGAATAATAATACCATAGTTGCTAATGGTACGTTCCAGGTAGTTAAAGACCGGAATCACAACCAATCGGTTAATCCATCCAAAGATACCCCAGCCCAGATTGATAAGTTGGTTTAGGGCAAGCTCTTCGCCATAACTATTGAGCGTATAGAAGTGATTCGGCCCAAAATAAAACTTGAAATTGATGGTTTCATTACGGGTAAAATCAACCGGAACAACTGCTTCGCTGCTGTTGTATTGTAAAAATGGACTGTTTTCATCCTTTTCGATTTCGCTTTTTACGACGGCACTGCTAAAAGCATCGTCAGCAATAAATACAGTAGAGAAGAACTGACTTTTATAGCCAATCCATTTCACTCGGGTACGTAACTCCTCATTGGCGTCTTTTGTGGTGCTGAGCCAGTCTACTTCATCTTTATAGTATTTGAAGTACAAACCCGAATATTGTTGTTCAAAGCTGCGCCCCTTTTCAAATGACAACATTTCCATGTACCAGTTAAAATCAAGCGTTCCTCTCGGCGTGGCCATTAAATTTTGTAACTGCCTGGTCTGAACAGCAAATTGGGCCATATATTCATCAGGAGGCAATACATAGTTAAATGTCAGTGCTTCGCCTTGTGCCGAGGCTATCTCGTATACAACGGAGGTGTCAGTTTGGCTTTTTAAATTAAAATAAAGGTCGTTGGTGTTGAATATGCGTGTGTTATGAGTAAACGTAAAGCCAAATTTATTTTTGTCACCGTCAAATAAAACTAATGGTTCCCCATCGTGTGTTTTGTAATCTTTTAGTTCAACGGAATAGATTTTACCCCCTTTATTTGAAAAGATAATTTTTATTTTTTCATTCTCAAGAGTGGTAAATGTGGTTTCGCCTTTGATAAAAGGAGACATCAAACCCGAGGCTTGTGCAAGAAGGGCCGATTGGGCACTATCTAAAGTCTCTGCTGCTTCGGGTAATGCTATGTTCTGACTCTCGGTTGCTGACAGTTGCGCGGCTATGCGCTCTTGTTCCATCAACGTTTCCACTTTCCTGATGGAATCCTGACGTGCCTGTAAGGCTTCCACTTCTTGTTGCGATGGCTTGTTAAAAAACCAGAATCCTATAAGTATCAGGGTTATTAAACCAAGTCCCGTAATCGAATTTCTATCCATATTGTTTATTTGATATTCAAGTCATTCTGTGGAACGACATGTTACTTTATTTTTGTTTCTCAGTCACTTTCAATTCTTGAATGGCCTTTTTTATAAAGGCTCTGAAGATGGGGTGCGGCTTTAGCACTGTGCTGCTGTATTCGGGGTGAAACTGAACGCCCATAAACCATTTTAATTCTGGTATTTCAACAATTTCAACAAGCCCCGTTTCAGGGTTAATACCCGAAGCCTTCATGCCGGCAGCTTCAAATTGTTCCAGAAAACTGTTGTTAAATTCATAGCGATGACGGTGACGTTCGCGAATGTGTTCAGTGCCATAGGCTTCGTATGCTTTAGTGCCTTTCAGAACTTTACAGTCGTATGCGCCCAAACGCATGGTACCTCCCATATCGGTGATGTTTTTTTGATCTTCCATCAGGTCAATGACCGGGTAGGGCGTAGTATGATCCATCTCTTTGGAGTTGGCTTTGTCAAGTTTTAGAACGTTACGCGCAAACTCGATGACGGCGCCCTGCATTCCCAGACAAATGCCCAAAAATGGAATGTTATTTTCACGTGCATGGGTCACGGCTAATAGCTTCCCTTCAAAACCCCGGTGTCCAAATCCCGGCGCAACCAAAATCCCTTGCAACCCTTTTAATTTCTCTGCGACATTGTCCTTCTGTATGTTTTCGCTTTGAATTAGGTTTACGTTGACTTTGTAGTCTTCGTAGGTCGCCGCATGAATCAATGCTTCAATGATTGATTTATAGGCATCATTGAGTTCTACATATTTTCCGACTAAGCCAATATTGACTGTTTTTTTTGCGTTTTTTAGTTTCGAAAGAAAATTTTTCCACTCTTTCAACTCCGGTTTGTGGTCGATGGGTAACTTTAGTTTTTCAAGAACGATTTCGTCAAGCCCTTCTTCCTGCATCTTAACCGGCACCTCATAAATTGTATCAACATCAATGGATTGGATTACGGCGCGGCTATCTACATTACAAAACAGAGCCGTTTTTTTTCGAATTTCCTGACTCAATTCTTTTTCTGTACGCAGAACTAAAATATCTGGCTGTACGCCAATTTCCAACAATGCTTTTACTGAGTGTTGTGTTGGTTTGGTTTTTAATTCGCCACTGGCGGCCAGGTAAGGTACCAATGTCAGATGAATGACTATGGCATTCGATCCCAAATCCCATTTTAACTGTCGAACGGCTTCAATGTAAGGAAGTGACTCAATGTCGCCAACCGTCCCACCAATCTCGGTAATCACAACGTCAAATTTGTTTTTATTGCCCAAAAGTTTGATGTTGCGCTTTATTTCGTCGGTAATGTGAGGTACAATCTGGACTGTTTTTCCCAGATAATCACCCCGTCGTTCTTTGTTAATTACATTTTGATAGATGCGTCCGGTGGTGACGTTGTTGGCCTGCGAGGTGGGAACATTCAGAAAACGTTCGTAGTGTCCCAGGTCGAGATCTGTCTCTGCGCCATCTTCGGTTACATAACACTCGCCATGTTCGTATGGATTAAGCGTTCCGGGATCCACATTTAAGTAGGGATCCAATTTTTGAATAGTTACCTTGTAACCTCTCGATTGAAGAAGTTTGGCTAATGAGGCGGAGATGATGCCTTTTCCAAGTGAAGAAGCCACACCTCCTGTAACGAAAACATAACGAGTATCCGGCACGATTGTGATATTTAATGATTTTACATGCTTATTTTCGAAGCTATAACAGCTCACAATAACTTTCTATTATCTGCAATTATCGCTTAAAATAAAGTCACAAAGGTAGCAAAATGATTGAAAAGTAGGAGTCGTTTTTGGTTCTTACTTGTTTCATGCGTTTATTATTTAGCATATGTACTGCCTGCCCCAAAACTACTGTGGCTGATAAGAAAGTTTTATTTTGGAGGATTGCGATGTTTTCAAAATGTGAGTTTACTGGCGTAAATCACCATTTTAAAAGCGAGCGTAACGAAAAACAGTGTTGTCTTGCTGACGCTACATCTCTTTCCAAAAACAATGTTCCTTATGCGTGTGACGTTTTTAAGGACGGCGTTTCATATTTTTTAATAATGATTTTTTGCCTGGTTTTACGGTCTCGGTTTTTGTGTTATGGTTATGATTTGTAGTTCGTTGTTTGGAAAAACAGCTGCCAAAGAATAATTATCTGGCAGCTGTTTTATTAAATTCTATTGTTTTACTGAGTGTTTGCAATGAATCTTGTGGCAGATTTCAATTTGCGTGAGCTTTGAGTTTTCTATGTCAAACTCTTTACTTACCGATAAGCCTCATTAAAGCATTTCTTCTATTAAATCCAACTTTTTGTTGAGTAATTCCATGTTACGCTTGCCACTTTCAATTTTATGCTGAAAATCGCGAATCAGGGCGTCTGAATTTTTAGATTTGGCAAAGAAACCTATGTTATTTTCCCAAACAATCAGGTCGTTTTCCAATTGTTTTAATTTACCGATTGTCTTGTTTCTTTCGGCTGTTATTTTTTCGTTAAACTGGGCGGTTGTTTTCCAGTTTTCCAGCTTGTTACGGAATTTTTGGAGATTTTTATCAACTTCATCCAGATTTAAATGATCGAATTTTTGGTTGATCAGGTTTCTGAATGCCTGATTTATTCTATCTTTTTCCTTGATTGGAACAAAACCTATTTCGGCCCATTTTTTTTGGAAATTTTGAAGTTTCTCAAAACTTTGGTCGCTCTCATTGTCAAGTTCAAAATTCTGAAGTTCCTCAATGATTGATTCTTTTAGTTTCAGATTTTCATCTTGTTTTTCGTCAATATGGCTGAAAAATTTTGATTTACGGTCGAAGAAATAGTCACAGGCTGTGCGGAATCGTTTCCAAATGGCATCTGATTGCTTACGTGGTACAGGCCCTATTTCTTTCCATTTTTTCTGAATCTTGATGTATTCGTCGGTGGTTTTTTTCCAGTCGTTATTTTCCATCATGGCTTCGGCCTTAAGGCAAAGCTCGGTTTTTAACTGAAGGTTGTTGTGTTGTACTTCTTTATAGTCTTTAAAAAACTCTCTTTTTTTATTGAAGAAAAGATCACAAGCAGAACGAAACCGTTCGTACACCAGATTATTTTCTTTTTTTGGCGCAAAACCGATGGTTTTCCATATTTGCTGAAGGTCTATCAGTTCTTTGCTCTTTTCTTCCCATGCTTTGGGATTGTTGAGCGTTTCATTCGCCAAAGCTTCGGCTTTCACGCAAAGCTCTGTCTTCACTTCCAGATTTTTAACCAGCTGATGTCTGAGATTTTCAAAGTGCTCCTGTTGACGCTGGTTTATTTGTGCCGTGGCGGCTTTAAATCGTTCCCATACTTCATCTTTCTTATCGCGGGGCACTGGTCCTATTTCGCGCCATTGATCGTGGTATTTTTGTAGTGTTTTAAAGGCTTTTACTGCCGAAGACTCAAGCAGTAGTTCTTCTGCTTTTTCGCACAAGGTTATTTTGCTTTCCAGATTCTTTTTCAGATCCAGATCTCGCAGTTCGTTGTTTATTTTTATATAGTTATAGAAGTTTTCTACATGCAAATGAAAGGTTTCCCATAAGTCGTGCAAGGCAGCCTGTGGTACTGGGCCTATTTCCCGCCAGCGTTGTTGCAGAGCCCTGAATTCCTGAAAGGTTTCGTTGAGAGATTCCTGACGGTTTATCAGATCTTTGATGCCTTCAATAACTTCATTTTTGGCTTGTAAGTTTTTTTCTTTTTCGTTGTCGGAATTGCTTTTTTCTTCGTCGCGTTTGGTGCGGTATTCATGAAGCAGTGCCGAAAATTCTTTTTGTAAGAAATCGGGTTGTGGAACAAATAATTCAACCGGCTCGCCCGAAGCAACAAACTGAGCTTTTGCCTGCTCTTCAAGAACTTTCGACGCTTCATCAAATCGATCACGAATTTGATTGATTGGCTCTTTTAGTTCCAATATCGGTTTTGTATGCAGCAGTTTTCTGAAGGTTGTAACCAATTCCTCACGTGAGAGTGCGCTGTAATCAACGGTCTCTTTGGTTTCGTTGTCGTCCGGCTTTTGTGGTATATCGTTATCAGAAGGCTGCGACAATTCTGTGTTCGCCGGTGTCTCGTTTGTCTCTTTTTCAGGAGAACTGGAGTTCGGTTGATTTTCTGCATTCAAATTCGTCTCTTCCTGAGATGAATTTTTGAGTTCATTTGCTTCCATCACCTTAGGTGTTTGGGGGTGCGACATCCTGGAGTGAACCTGTATTGTCTGATGGTCATTTTTGTGTTTGACGATGATTCTGTATCGCTAAAAATTGTCATTACAATAAAATGTCGCGATATGATTTTTATTCGCCGATGACTCATTTTCGGGTCCGCTCCTTTATTTAAAATTAACTACGAATATACCAAGTTCACGGTAATGCACAAAGTTTTTTGTTTAAATACTTAGAAATGGCTTTGTATTGACTACAAAAAGGGGGGCTTTGTTATCTTTGAGGAAATTTTCAGGCTATGCGTATCGATATTTTAACTTTATTCCCGGGAATGTTTCAGGGGCCTTTTAGTGAATCCATTATAAAACGTGCTTCTGAACAAAAGCAGGTTGAGTTGTTTTTACATGATATTCGCGATTTTTCAACCGATAAACACAGGCGTGTCGACGATTATCCCTTTGGCGGTGGTGCCGGAATGGTGATGCAGATTGAGCCCATCTCTCGACTCATTGAAAAACTGAAGTCTGAACGCCATTACGATGAAATTATTTATATGACGCCCGATGGACAGCGCTTGGAGCAGGGTATTGTAAATACGTTGTCGCTGAATAACAATATCATGATTCTTTGTGGCCATTATAAAGGCGTTGATCATCGTGTGCGTGACCATTATATTACCATGGAAATTTCGGTAGGCGATTATGTGCTCACAGGAGGAGAACTTGCTGCTGCTGTGGTGGTTGATGCGGTTGTTAGGTTGATACCCGGTGTGATTTCTGATGAAACATCGGCACTGACCGATTCTTTTCAGGACAATTTGTTGGCGCCGCCGGTATATACCCGTCCCGCTGTGTTTAATGGTTGGAAAGTACCCGACGTTTTGCTGTCGGGGCATCAGGCCAAAATTGATCAGTGGCGCGAAAGTCAGGCCATGGAACGCACGCAACGTTTAAGACCCGATTTGTTGGATGATTAATTCTTGAGGCAGTGTTGTTTAAAAGTGCAGATTTCACAACTTTTGGCGTTTTCTGTTTGCCGGAATGAAACCGCCGGGTTAAACAGTTCTTGTAGCGTCTCATCCAGATAATTTTGGTATTCGTTAATTACTTTATCAAGTGTTAACGTTTCTTTGGTGCGCCCATGGGTTAAATATATTTGTGTGTTGTAGTCTTTGGCATGCAATTCCTTAACTGCAATGACGCCTGGTTCTATCTCTTTTTCGCCGGTTATTTTTGATTTTACCAAAGCATATAGCAGGGTTTGAAAGATGGCCTTTTTGTCGTCGTGGTCTTTTTGGGTGAATAGCTGTTCTACGTTATTCATCGTTTTGCCGGCTTTCCCCGTTTTATAGTCAATGATGCGCATGATGCCTTTTTGCCGGTCGGTTCGGTCAATGGTCCCTCCAATATTGACTTCAATATTGTTACTGAGCTTTAGCCGGTACTCAACTTTTTCCTCCAATCCCAGCAATTGGAAGGGGGCGCTTTTCATTTCCTGTTTCAGAAATTGAGTGACGTAATTTTGAATGATGCTGTAAACCAAGCTTATTTTTCCTTGCAAGTCGGTGAAAAGATGTTTGGAGTCGCCTTCTGATTGTATGTTCTCGGCAAATATTTTATCCATGATGCTTCTGAGGTGATTGTGGTCTTTCAGCAGTTGTTCCAGATCCTGCTTTTCGATGGTTTGCCCTATAAATGGACGGTACAGGGCTTCCACTATTTGGTGAAAGAGATTCCCAAACATACGGGGATCTAAATCTTCGCTTATTTCATCAGCTTCTTTTATGCCGGCAATGTATTTGTAGTAGAATTTAAGCGGGCAGGTGAGATACATGGTGAGCGCGCTGGGCGATAGTGAACGCCCTTCGGGTAACAGCCATTGGTTTAGTTGCGTCATCACTTCGGCATTTTTTGAAGCTTCTATTTTGGGGGTGGCGGGGATGGTCACTTCCTGCAGCAGGGTTTGCATTTCTACTTGTCCCGGGTATTCATAATACAGTTGTTGTAAAAAACGACTCATTTCATTTTCTTCAGTCAAGGCTTGGTTGGTGGTGTAAACCAGATGTATCTTTTTTGCCCGATGGAGCAATCGGTAAAAATAATAGGCAAAAATAGAGTCTTGGTTATCAATGGTCGGAAGATCGAACCCTTTGCGTATATTATAAGGAATGAACGATACCGGGGGCGTGGTTTTGGGAAATGTGCCTTCGTTGAGTCCCAAAATAATAAGGTTCTGAAAATCCAGCAGACGTGTTTCCAGTATTCCCATCACCTGAAGGCCCGATAATGGTTCGCCTTTAAAAGGAACTGTTTGTTGGGTGGCTATTTGTCTGAAGAGTTGTTGCCATGTGGCTGCCGATGGAACCTGTGGTAATTCTGAGAGTAAATCAGACAATCGCTTAATTGCTGTAATCAAAAAGTAAATGAATTCTTTTTCAACTTTATTGTTATCGTCTTCGGCCAGTTTCAGATATATTTGTGTTAATATTTTGTTTAGATAATTGGTGAGTTCCGGGGTGGTTTCAATTTTTTGAAAAATTGATTTTAGTAATTCGTCTGATTGAAGTTGATCTCCAATGATGAATATCTGCCGGCTTTTATTGAGGCGTTGTATCAGTTCGTTACTTCGTCCTTTAAGCAATGTGTTCATATATTGATGACGAAGTACGGCCATCACTTCGCGGTGATAAAACCATGTTTTACCTTCTTTGGTGCGACGTGTGGTCTTTTGCATGGCCAGAATGGCATCTACCAGGGCAAATGCGGGCGTGTTTTTTAACGGATACCCCAATGTAATATTGATGGCTTTATATTTTTCGGGAATGGCATGTAAAACCGGTAGTAATTGTTGCTCATCGGCCAGTATGAGACCTGTTTTTTCGCCATTGGCTCCATCCGGTTCCGAGGCTTCTAAAAAATGGTTGGCTATGGCGGCTTGCACCAGTTCGTTTGAGGCTGCTGAAATGGTGATGGTGGGATAGTCCGGATTAAATGGTGCGTCCCAGTCGCGTGGCGACGGATAATTAGCCAGGTTGTATTGAAGGAATCGCCAGGCTTCATGATCGGCTTTTATCTTTACCGGAGAGTCGTTGGGTTGTGGCACAATCCATTGTGGATAATCCCAGAAAAAAGAGGCTTTGCCCTGCAAATTGAGATAATGAAAGACGACTTTTTCGCAATTGTTGAGGGCGTTGAATCCGGCAAAGACAACGCGTTTCCAGGGGATTATAATGGCGCGTTCACTGCGAATGCTCTCGGCTACGCTCCGTGATACCATGCCCTGATAGGCCAGACCCTCGTCTTGCAGGTTCTTGCGGTATTGGTGGTATAGCGTGGGTAACTTTTCCCATAAAGATAAAAAGCTGGTCTGTTGCTCCGATAATTTTTCTGGGTTGAAGCTTTCCCAGAATGTACGAATGGCATCTATCTGCTCCTTGCTCAGATGACTGAAGTCGCCTTCCATGGCTTTGATGGCAGCCAAATTGGAAAATACCTGATCGGCATCGGCCAGATATTTATCTATATCATTGAAATCGTTGAGCAACATTTCGCCAATGGGCAGAAATTCATCGATGGTGACATCTGACGGCATCACCTCGCAATAGTTTAGGTGTAACTTAAACAGGAGGGTGATAGTGTCGCTAACGGGCGTTGGATTCAGTTGATGAAAAAAATCGCTGATAGTAAGTACCTCGGGCGACCACATGGGCCGATTGATGCGTTCTGCCAGCGCCTTGGTGAAAAAAAGACCTGCCCGGCGGCTCGGAAAAACAAAACAAAAATCATTTATTTCTGTTAAATTGTTTTTAATATAATAGTCGGCCAGTTTTTCCAGGAATGTTTGCATTCTTTTTGTAATTTGGAATGAATTCCAAATATAATTTTTATAATGTAATAATTGATGGAGAAATGTTTTTAGTTATTAGCTAAAGTTTTCCCATTTTTGGCGAACTCGCCGCGGATTTGGTTGTTATAATAAGTATTAGCAAGAAAATTTAAGTGCTTGATAAGAAAAATTCAAATTTAAGGCTTGCGAAGTGCGAAAAATGTGAGTTTACTGATGATAATGAACATTTTGAGGACAAGCGTAACACAGACGTTGGACTTTTTTGCAAGGACTAATTACGAAACACTAATTTGTGGTGATTGATTTATGTCGCGGATAAAATAGTAATCTAATATGGATGATTTTTCGTTTGTGGGTAATAGTGAAATAGCTTCAATAGAAGCACTATACCAACAATACCAAACCGATCCGGCGTCTGTTGACCCCGGTTATGTTCAATTTTTTAAGGGGTTTGATTTGGCCTTGAAACAATTTCAGCCGGTTCCGGGACATGTTATTAACAAAGAATTTAATGTTATTAACCTGATTCATGGCTATCGGCAACGTGGTCATTTATTTACCAAAACCAATCCGGTGAGGGCCCGTCGGCAGTATTTTCCGACACTTGATATTGAGAATTTTGGCTTGTCGCAAGATGATCTCGAAACGGTTTTTGAAGCCGGGTCGCAGATTGGCCTTGGGCCCGCTAAGTTGAAGGATATTGTAGCCCATCTTCAGGAAACCTATTGCCAGTCCATTGGTGTAGAGTATTTATATGTGCGAAGACCCGAGGTGGTTGCATGGATTCGCGAAAAGCTGGAGTCCAGGAGAAATCAGCCTACGTTTAGTGCCGAAGAAAAAAAGAGAATTTTTCGTCAGCTGAAACGGGCTGTGGGGTTTGAATCATTTGTGCATAAAAAGTTTGTGGGCCAAAAGCGCTTTTCTCTCGAAGGCGCTGAGTCGCTCATTGCCGGTTTATATGCTTTGATTCAGCAGGGGGCGATCATGAATGTGGATGAGTTTATTATTGGAATGGCTCACCGGGGACGCCTTAACGTGTTGACCAATATTCTGGAAAAGCCTTATCGGACGGTATTTCAGGAATTTGTGGCCGACGAATACGATGAAAGTGTTTCGTTGGGTGATGTCAAATACCATTTGGGATACGATAATACCATCAAAGCTGATAATGGCCGTGACATACGTCTGGCATTGCTGCCCAACCCGTCGCATCTCGAAGCCGTGGCTCCTGTTGCCGAAGGTTTGGCCAGAGCCCGTGTTGATCATGTACACAATGGTGATTTTGATAAAGTGGTGCCGGTGATTATTCACGGCGATGCCGCTGTTGCTGCACAGGGCGTCGTTTACGAAGTGGTGCAGATGGCCCACTTGAATGGATACAAAACTGGCGGTACAATTCATGTCGTGGTAAATAACCAGGTAGGATTTACAACTAATTATGTGGAGGCCCGATCCAGTACTTATTGTACGGATGTGGCAAAGGTCACTAATAACCCGGTGTTTCATGTCAACGGAGATGATGCCGAAGCCATTGCTCATGTCTTTATTTTGGCCATGGAGTACCGGCAAGAGTTTAATACCGATGTGTTTATTGATATTCTTTGTTATCGTAAATATGGCCACAACGAAGGTGACGAACCTCGTTTTACGCAACCGTTGCTTTATAAATTAATAGCACAACATCCTACACCTCGCGACATATACGGGCATCAGCTGGTGAAAGAGAATGTGTTAACGGCCGGCGAACTGAAAGGTTTGATTGATAGTTACGATGCGCATCTCGAAGAGGAGTTTGAAGCATCTAAAGATGCAGGGAAATTGAGTATGGCCCGTTTTCTGCCCGATTTGTGGTCGTCGTTTGTGTTTCCGGAACTAGAGGATTTTGAAAAGGAAGTAGAGACCGGTGTTGATGGAGAGGTGCTTCACACGCTTTGTGAAAAGATGAACCATTTGCCTGAGGATAAGAAGTTCTTCTCGAAAGTTCACCGGATTCTGGGCGAACGCAAAAAAATGTTTGATAGTGGTAAAATTGACTGGGCCATGGCTGAGTTGATGAGTTATGCCACGCTGGTTACCGAGGGTTACCCCGTTCGGTTGAGTGGTCAGGATTCGGAGCGTGGTACCTTTGCCCATCGACATGCCAGTTTCGCCATTGAAGATGCGCGTGAAAGATATATGCCTTTGCGCGATATGCCGGATTTTTCGGCTGCGCCTTTTAATGCTTTTAATTCCCCGCTTTCTGAATATGGTGTGATGGGTTTTGAGTATGGATATGCACTGGGCGTGCCAAACGGACTGACGATTTGGGAAGCTCAGTTTGGTGATTTTTATAATGCGGCTCAGATTATTGTTGATCAGTATATTAGTTCGGCTGAGGAGAAGTGGGGGTTACTCAATGGATTGGTGCTTTATCTGCCGCATGGTTTTGAAGGACAAGGTCCCGAACATTCCAGTGCCCGCATCGAACGGTTTTTGTCGTTGGCGGCACGTAATAATATGGAGGTGATGAATTTTACCACTCCGGCAAATCTGTTTCATGCCTTGCGCCGTCATATGAAGCGTAATTTCAGAGTACCGATGGTCGTTTTCACCCCTAAAAGTTTATTGCGTCATCCCAAATGTATCTCGTCGATTAACGATCTCGAAAATGATGGCTTTAAGTCGGTCATCGATGATGCTAATGTGAATGTGGAGCATGTGACCCGTTTGGTCTTCTGTAGTGGCAAAGTTTATTATGATCTGGCGGCCCGAAAAGAAGAGTTGGGGGCCACCAATGTGGCTTTGGTTCGTATTGAACAGCTGCATCCATTCCCGCGTAAGAAGGTAGATGCCATTTTTGAAAAGTATTCAAAGGCTTTATTAACATTGTGGGTTCAGGAAGAACCGGAAAATATGGGCGCCTGGAATTATATTCGTAGCATGCTGCCCGATCGTCAGTTGGTCCCTGTGGCGCGGCGTTCCAGTGCCAGTCCTGCTACCGGACTGGCCGGCTTGCATGTGGTAGGTCAAAAGGAAATTATCAATAAAGTTTTTAAGGCTTGTCATTGCGATAAAAATCTTCCCTATTGTAATCTTAATTGCATGGAAGGTAAAACACGCGAAGAAATATTGAAACAACATTATTATTTTAGTGATCCGCCACGGTTTTCTATTTAAAAATAATCATTGGTGTCCGGTAAAAATTTAGAGAAATGATTAGAACCCAGCTTCAATGTGCGAGCCAGAGATTTTAGGAGATATTGGGGTTGCTTTCCGCCTCAAGGAATTTCCGTTAAGAAAATTACTTGCAGCGGCGGCATTTTAATATTATTGAATTTTGCTACGTTCGGCATTGTTGCAAACAAGTTTGCACACTGCTCTCACTAAACGCAAAATTTGTGTTTACTTTTTTTGCTGTAGTGGAGCGAAGCGGATCACGAATACCTTTAAAAATATTAATACCATGAGTAAAAAAAGTAAAAGCCCGTGCGGCTTGAGCACTTAAATGGAAAATATATTTTTTACCGGACAATAGTGATTAAAAAAAAATAAACTAATCAACGGAAACGAAATGCTTTGTTAACAGAAATACTATGATAGTAGATGTGAAAGTTCCCACTCCGGGGGAATCCATAACTGAAGTTGAATTGGCTTCATGGACCGTTAAATCGGGCGATTTGGTTCATAGAAACCAGGAGCTGGCCGAAATTGAGTCCGATAAAGCCACTTTGTCGCTGGTGGCACCTGAGTCCGGTAAAATTGAATTACTGGTGGAGGCTGGCGAAGTGATTAAAGTGAATTCTATTGCTTGTAAAATTGATACTTCGGTTGAGGTGCCTGAAGAGGATACTGTGGCAGCCGTTGCGGAAGACGAACCGGTGCCTGAAACAAGTCAGGCCAAACCGGCGGCAGCAACAACCAAACAAGCGGTTGAGCCGGATGCTTTATCCAAAGTGAAAGTAACACCGCTGGCACGTGAAAAAATGGCCGCTGAAAATATTCATCTCGAAGACGTTCTGGCCGGTCTGAAGAAGCTGTCGGCTGGCGATGTCGATGCGGTGCTGCGTATGTCTGATAACGGATATCAAACCGGGGCAACCCCCGCGTCGCCGATAAGAGACGTGGAACGAAGCAAAATGAGCCAGTTGCGTAAGCAACTTAGCAAACGCTTGGTTCAGGTGAAAAATGAAACGGCTATGCTAACCACTTTCAATGAAGTGGATATGCAGCCTTTGATGCAATTGCGCAAAAAGTATCAGCCTGCTTTTGTTGAAAAGTACGGCTATAAGATTGGACTCATCTCTTTTTTCCTTAAGGCGTCGGCTTTGGCCCTTAAAAAGCATCCGATGGTTAACAGCCAGATTGATGGCGATGAAATTGTGTCGCCTTCGTATGTCGATATTGCGGTGGCTGTGCAATCGCCCAAAGGATTAATGGTGCCTGTGATTCGTAATGTGGATGTTATTCCATTGGCGGCCATCGAGGCTGAACTGAAACGGCTGGCTGACAAAGCCCGGTCGGGGAAAATTAGTCTGGATGAGATGACCGGCGGTACGTTCACCTTAACCAATGGCGGGGTGTTTGGGTCCATGATGTCAACGCCATTAATCAATCCACCGCAATCGGCTATTATTGGGATGCACAATATTGTGGACCGGCCTGTGGCTGTCGATGGGCAGGTGGTGATTCGTCCCATGATGTATGTGGCTTTGAGTTACGACCATCGCATTATTGATGGTAAAGATTCGGTTGGCTTCCTCGTAGATGTTAAAAAGATGATTGAGAATCCGGCGTTGATGTTGACAAACGGAAAATCGATTGAAGAGGTGTTGCTGGATTTGTAGTAAAAGGAATTTGGAAGGGCAATCCTTTGTGGTTGCCACCCCAAAAAAATACCGCAGGTTTATCCGATTATTCGCAGGACGGGTTTGTATTTTATTCCCAGATGTTTAAAAAACAAATCAATTTCATTGCATCGTCGAAAATGTAAAAAGTTGTAGGGGCAGACACTTAGGTCTGCCCCTACAACTTTTTTTATA
Source organism: Geofilum sp. OHC36d9 (assembly GCF_052400685.1). Taxonomy (NCBI): domain Bacteria; kingdom Pseudomonadati; phylum Bacteroidota; class Bacteroidia; order Marinilabiliales; family Marinilabiliaceae; genus Geofilum; species Geofilum sp. OHC36d9. Next base: position 12,762 of record NZ_JBQTGJ010000004.1, on the reverse strand, counting down.
AAAGACATTTTAGATTACATTTATATGCTATAAATCACAATAACTTTATGTGACCGTTAGGCCGTACCCTATAAACACCTCATTGGCATCTGAGAATTAACGAAATAAACGAACTTTTAGATAATGAAAATATTACATACTTCTGACTGGCACTTAGGGAGGACGCTTTACTCCAAAAAAGAGCGACAAGAAGAACATACCTTGTTTTTAGAATGGTTGCTAAATACAATGAAAGATAATTCGATTGACTTATTGCTCATTGCCGGTGACATATTTGACAACGCATCACCAGGTAGCACGTCTCAAAAAATGTATTATGATTTTCTTGTCAGAGTAAAAAAAACAGGTTGCAAAAACGTAATTGTAGTTGGAGGGAACCATGATTCGCCTAGTTTCCTGAATGCGCCAAAAGACATTTTAGCGGCATTAAATGTTTCTGTAATTGGTAATGCAAGCGAAAATATCGAGGATGAAATTATTGTTATCAACGACAGCAACGAAAAGCCTCTTGCTATAGTTTGTGGCGTTCCTTTTTTGCGGGAAAGAGATATTAGTCGTTTTGCCGAAGGTGAAAATTATTCCGATCGTTCAAAACGAATTAACGAAAACTTAAAAAAGCATTACGAAAAAATTGCTGAACTAGCCGAAAATAAACGTCATGAGTTGGGAAAAGACATTCCTGTTGTGGCAACCGGGCATTTATCTGTTGCAGGCGGAAAAAGAAACGAAGACGATGGTGTTCGTGAAACATATATTGGAAATATTGAAGCTGTCGGCAGTGATATTTTCCTAGACACATTTGATTACGTGGCGCTTGGACATTATCACATTCCGTCAGTTATCAAAGACCATATTCGTTATTGCGGTTCGCCCATTCCAATGGGGTTTGGAGAAGCAAAACAAAAAAAGTGTGTTTACATCATCGATTTTGATAATGGAAGAAGCATTGAAAAAGTTGAAATCCCTGTTTTTCAAAAATTGGAATCCATTGTTGGAGACAAACATTTTATTTCAAAACGTTTAGCTGATTTAAAAAAGACCGGTTTATCTGTTTGGGTAGAGGTTATTTACAATGGTGATGAACTGTTTCCGGACTTTCCATTGTGGACAAATGAACAAATAGCTAATTCCAAAATTGAAATCTTAAAATTGCAGAATCGCCAACATCTAAACGAAGTGTTAACAACCAATGACACAACAAATTCGCTTGATGAACTTAATGTCTTTGATGTTTTTGACAAACTACTTGATAAAGCCTCTGTTTTAGATGAACAGAAAGATGAGCTGAAAAAATCGTATAAAGAAATCGTTGACGATTTAGAAATAGAAAAGTAAAATTGTATGAAGATATTAAACCTAAAATTCAAAAATATAAATTCGCTGGCTGGGGAAAACGAAATTGATTTTACAAATCCTGCTTTTTCAAACGACGGACTTTTTGCTATTACGGGAAAAACAGGGTCGGGGAAAAGTTCTATTCTTGATGCTATTTCATTGGCGCTTTATGGAAAAACGCCACGAGTAGATGTTACTGGCAGCGAAAATGCTGTAATGACAAGGGGCGAAAAGGATTGCTATTCAGAAATCATTTTTGAAGTTACAGGGAAAAGATGGAAATCAGCGTGGAAGCAAGAGTTGACCCGAACAGGAAACCTAAAACCTGTTAATCGGGTTATTGCCGATCTTAACGACAAAATTATTGCCGACCAAATTCGCCTGTGTGATACAAAAATTGTCGAAATTATAGGGCTTACATTCGAGCAATTCACAAAAGTAATAATGCTGGCACAAGGCAGTTTTGCCGCATTTTTGCAAGCAGATAAGAATGATAAAGGCGAACTTTTAGAGCAAATTACAGGCACCGAAATTTATGGGGAAATTTCTAAAAAGGTTTTTGAACGAAATAGAACTGAAAAAGAAAAATTAGAGAAAATTGCCATAAAACTTGAAGCAATAAAAATCCTTTCAGAAGAAGAAATTAAAGCCTTGACTGATGAAAATATTGCTTTGGAAAAAGACAAAAAGCAAATTGATGAGAAATTTCAAAAAATAGAAGCGGCTAAAAAATGGCTGGCTGATTTGCAAAATTTGCAAAAGCAAATCAATGAAGTAAAACTAAAGTTGCCTGCATTAGAGGGAAAAGCTCTCAAAGCAAAAGAAGTTTTAGAAAAATCGGAAATCGCTTTAAAAGCGGTAAAAGATGAACAGAAAAAACAAGAACCTGTTTTTAAGCAAGTAAGAGTATTGGACACAAAAATATCGGAGAAAGAAAAATTATTGCGACCAATTTTGAATACTATTTCCGAGGTGAAAAAAAGCATAGATGCACTCAATAGTGCTTTAACAAGCCAAAACGACGGGTTAGAAAAATCTAAAAATTCACTAATCGAAAAACAGAAATGGGCAATTGCCAATAAAAAATATGAAGCACTTATCTCAAATTACTCTGTAATTGAAAAAGAAAATCAATTATTAATTGCTTCTTCAAACGAAATCAAAAGGATAAACACTGAAATCGTCGACCTGCAAAAGGTTCTCGATTCAAAACAAGCTGAATACAAAAAAGCTACCGTATTTTTTACCGATAAAGAAAAAAGCTTAACGGTAAAAACGAAAGAACTGGAAGCCAAAAAAACGGAATTATCAGAAATTTTAGGAGGGAAAGAGCTTTCTCAGCTTCAATCAGAAAAAGAAAAGATCTCAAATTTTGGCATACAAATAAAAGATTTAATTGAGGTTGAAAAAGCAATTTCTATAAACCGGAAAGAAATTGATGACATAAACAATAATTTAAAGCAATTTGAAAAGTTACACCCGGAGCTTTTAAAAATAATTGATAACGATAAAAAAATACAAGTCAATCTTGAAAATCATATCAGAACTCTTGACGAGAATATAAGACTGACCAGGACAATTCAAAGTTTTGATGAACACCGTCACAATCTTAAAGACGGGGAAGAGTGCCCCCTTTGTGGTTCTTTGGAACACCCTTTTGCCATTGGAAATATTCCACAAATTGGAGAAAAGGAAAAGGAATTAGCGACCTTAAAAAAACAGTTGCAAGACACCATCAAAACAATTCAGCAAAACGAAAACAAACTTGCCGAAGTTGTTTTAAACATCAAAAATGATTTGAAAAACAAAGCAAGAGAGGGAAAATCCCTGGCTGTTAATTTAGAAAGACAAAAGGCAATACTGGCTGAAATAAAAATTATCGATTCTGATTATTTCATTTTTCAAGGTGACAATAAATTAGAACTGCTTGATGAAACTTTGAAAAAAAAGCGGGTTGAACTTAAAGACATTAATGGCTTAATTGCACGAGCAACTGAACGTGAAAAACAGATTGTAAATCTTCGGGATAAAGAAATTCCTGAGTTGCAAAAAGAAAAGCTGGAAGCTGATAAAATAAAAAATGACACTGCAACCGCTCTGAAATTAACTGAGCAACAATTAAAGACGAAACAGGATTCAGCGACAAAATTACGAGAAACGTATAATACAGAAAATGAAGCGTTTTTGAAAACGCTTAAAGGTTATGCCGTTGAAAATATTCAGCAATTGAAAAAACGGCTGGACGCCTGGAATGACAATAAAATGCAGACAGACGAGCTGACAACTCAAATTACAACTCTAAACAGCAACATCGCTTTAACCAAAAAAGAATTAGAAAGTCAAACCAAATTGCTGAACGACAAGCAAAAAGAAAAACAGGACATTGAATCCGACAAGCAAAAATTATCGGCCGGGCGCAAAGAACTCTTTGCTGAAAAGTCTGTTGAAGAAGCAGAGAATTATTTAAATAAAGTACTTCAAGACTGTGAAACGGCAAAAGCAAAAGCCGAAAAAGAGATGAACGAAACAAACACTGATCTCGAAAAAAATAAAGCGATCGTTACCGATAAAGAAAAAGAGTTAGTTATAAGGAAGGAGCAGAAAATTACTGATAAAACGAGTGTCGAACTTCAAACTCATCTGGACGAAATAAGAACTAAGGCAAACGAGATTTCTCAAAAAATTGGTGCAAATAATCAAGTATTAATAATTAATGCCAACAATTTAAAAGCAAGTGGCGATAAACTTAGAGAAAAAGAAAAGCAACAGGCCGTTTGTAACAAGTGGGGTAGCTTAAATGAACTTATTGGTTCGGGTGATGGTAAGAAATATCGCAATTTTGCACAGGCCTTAACTTTCGAGCATTTAATAAGCTTGTCAAATAATCAGCTGCAAAAAATGTCCGACCGATATATTCTCAAACGCACCGGCGACAATTCTAATCCCTTTGAATTATCGGTTATTGACAAATTTCAAAACGGCGAAGAACGAACGGCACAAAATCTTTCCGGAGGCGAGAAATTTATCATGTCGCTTTCTCTTGCCCTTGGGTTATCAAAAATGGCTAGTAATAATATGCGTATTGACACAATGTTTATCGACGAAGGGTTTGGAACCCTTGACTCCGATTACCTTGATGTAGCTCTTAATGCATTATCAAATTTGCAAAGCGAAGGAAAAATTATTGGGGTAATTTCTCACCTCATAGAATTGAAAGAACGAATTGCAACACACGTCGAAGTTGTTCCGGGTGGCAATGGGCATTCAAAAATACGCATAACGAATTGAAATAACATTAGTAACAATCCGCACGATGAAATTGGAACCACATAACAATATTTATAAATCATTGGGCGGTTAGTGTTAATTATAAGACTTTTTAAATGAACTGACGCCCGGAAATAACCATTTTAGAACAGGCATAACGCCGAATGCGATATCCATCAACGCCTGTCTTTTACGGCATTTCGCACTGAAAGAGCAAATCATTTCAGTCCAACGGCAACCCCTTGGGTTCTTAAACAACCAACAACAAAATGCGGCCTGCAAGGCCAGATTAAATAATGTAAAGATTGTCTTAAGAACCCAACTTAAGCGTTCTGCTTGCTCATTTTCCAATGACGAATGACACGAATAAAAAAACGATTCCTTGCAACGCACCCGTTTTTAGGTTTGCTATTTTAGGGGGTTAGGGGGGGAGGGGTGTAAGTCTGGGGTGTTGAAAACAACAATCTGTATAAAAGACTTACTAAAACCATGTTCCACAAGGCTGAAAGCCTTGTAGCATCAGCACAGGGCATCGCCCTGTGTTATAATCACCACGGGTTTCATCGCCCTGAAAGGGCCATAGCCAAAAATAAATTGAAATCATCCGAGAACCACTAATTTTAACCCCTAACCCTAACCCCTAACCCTAATCCCTAACCCTAATCCCTAACCCGAACCCCATCGGAATCGTGTTTGATGATTTGCTCACTCAATAGGCCACCACATTTATTCAACCATTAGCAATTTTCGTTCAACCTATTTGATGAATGTCAGATTAGTAAATTCGGTGTCTGTTTTTTCGGAAATTACCGGTAAAGACACTATAAATACAATATTTTTTTTCATTGGTGTCCGGTAAAAATTTAGAGAAATGATTAGAACCCAGCTCCAATGTGCGAGCCAGATATTTTAGGAGATATTGGGGTTGCTTTCCGCCTCAAGGAATTTCCGTTAAGAAAATCAATTTTATTGGCGTAAAGAAATCCGGGCTGTCTGAGCGAAGCGAGTTCCCGGATTTTAGACAATGAAATTGATTTTTAGGAAATTACTTGCAGCGGCGGCATTTTTTGTTTACTTTTTTTTGCTGTAGAAAAAAAGTAAAAGCCCGTGCGGCTTGAGCACTTAAATGGAAAATATATTTTTTACCGGACAATAGTGATTTTTTTTAGACCGTAAACGATAATAATGTTATGGATTCGTTGTGCACAAGCAAAATAAATCGGCGTTAATGACGAAATATTTCGACATCTTGCATTTTCGTCAATAAGAGATTACCTTTGTAAGAAAAGGAAAATGATAGAAAGAGAATTATATCTGAAACGATTAAGGCAACTAAAAGACCAGAACTTAATAAAAGTAATAACTGGAATTAGACGTTGTGGAAAATCTACACTTTTAGAGGCATTTAAGAATGAGCTTCTTGGAGGTGGAGTAGCGCCTAAAAATATTATCTTTCTAAACTTCGAAGAACGTGAGAATTTACACCTTACGAACTGGACAACATTATATGACGAGATAATAGAACAAATCAATCCCAATAATAAGTATTACATATTCTTAGATGAAGTGCAGCTTATTAATGACTTTGAGCGATTGGTTAATAGTCTATTTACAAAAAAGAATATTGACTTATATGTCACAGGTTCAAATGCTTATTTGTTATCGAGTGAGTTAGCAACTCTTTTAACAGGCAGATATATTGCGATAAACTTACAACCTTATTCCTTTAAAGAATATGCATTAGCTTATTCAGATGAGAAAAATACAGACAGACTTTTTAGAAAGTATATCAATGAGAGTTGTTTTCCTGAAGCTGTAACTCTTTCTCAAAATGATGAGAGCCTTGTAAATGATTATTTGCAATCAATATACGATACGGTAATAATTAAGGATATTTCTCAGCGCCATAGCCTACGTAATGTAGATAACCTGCATCGGATTGTTAGTTTTCTTTTTGATTCAATAGGTTCTTATGTTTCCCCGACGAATATAGCAGCTCAATTAAATCATAATTCCCAAAAGAAAGTATCGCATAATACGATTATTAAATATTTAGATTTCCTTACTCAATCATATATACTTTATACAGCACCTCGCTATGATATTAAAGGAAAAGAATTGCTTTCTACGAATGGAAAATATTATGTTGTTGATTTAGGTTTGAAAAACATAACCGCAACAAATAAGTTTGAAGCAGATTTAGGACGAAAACTTGAAAATATAGTCTACTTTGAACTATTTAGGAGGGGTGGAAAAGTTTATGTGGGTAAGCATAATGATAGAGAAATTGATTTTGTAGTCCAAAAGGCAAACAACGAGCGTGAATATTATCAAGTAGCATATACAGTTAATGACGAAAAAACATTTAATCGTGAGATTTCGGCATTTGATAGAATTAAAGATAATTACCCTAAATTTCTATTAACAATGGATTATGATAATACGAGCATAAACGGAATTCAAAAATTAAATGTAATTGATTGGTTATTAAAATGAAAGTAAAGGAATGCCAGTGTACAATATATAGGAGTATGAGCAATCCCCACGACCCAGCGATTACTCCAGGTTGAACGACATCCCGGTAGAGCTACAACTAAATACTATGGACCTACTGTCGTTTTTTTATGTTTTTGAGAAGAATGCCCATGTTTTAATTGTGTTGCTTTAAACTATTTATGTCTAAAAAAAGAGAGCATTTTGCAACTCAAAAGTTCAAAACCAGCCTCTTTTTGGCTTAAAATCTACCCTTTAGACAATACGACACCAAACCTCATATTCATGAGGTTTGTAAGGAACTATCCATTCCTTGCAACGCACCCGTTTTTAGGGTTGCTATTTTAGGGGGTTAGGGGGTTAGGGGTGTAAGTCTGGGGTGTTGAAAACAACAATCTGGATAAAAGACTTACTAAAACCATGTTCCACAAGGCTGAAAGCCTTGTAGCATCAGCACAGGGCATCGCCCTGTGTTATAATCACCACGGGTTTCATCGCCCTGAAAGGGCCATAGCCAAAAATAAATTGAAATCATCCGAGAACCACTAATTTTAACACCTAACCCTAATCCCTAATCCTAACCCTAACCCCATCGGAATCGTGTTTGTTGATTTGCTCACTCAATACACCGTCACATTTATTCAACCATTAGCAATTTTCGTTCAACCTATTTGATGAATGTCAGCGAATTAGTAAATTCGGTGTCTGTTTTTTCGGAAATTACCGGCAAAGACAATATAAATGCAATAACTCTTTTAGTCCATAAATGATAATGGCGTTATGGGGTTGTTGGCAATAATTAAAAAAAAACACCAGAATGAAAATAAGCTTTTTAGATAACGGTATTGATTCATTAAAAAAGGGATTTGATTATCTGATGAAATATGAAGAAGACTATTTCTCAGATTCTCCTTCAAAAAACAGGTTCTTTTATCTAAAAGATTCAATTATACTAACTCAGCATGGAGTAGAAATTTTAATAAAACATATTTTAGCAAAGAATAACGAATTACTTTTATTCTCAAATTTAGATAAACATGTTAAGCAATCATACATAGAGAAAAGAGTTAAAGGACTTGAAAGTGTTTTCAATTCATCATTAAAAGATAAAATCCACACAGTTAGTTTTACAGAAGCTATTGAACGATTTGAAAGTTTTTGTAATTGTACTTTGAAAAAAAGTTTGAAAGATAAACTACTACTCTTAGAGAGTTATAGAAATGTTATAATTCATTCTGAAATATACTTTAATGAGAATGAGATAAATAATTTATTTGAGAATCTGTTTGATGAGCTTGATGCTTTATTTATTAACGAGATAGGTGACTCCTATACTACATTGTCAGGTTATTCTGAACTTTTGCATAGTTATGAACTTGTAAAGGTCTATCTGGACAAGAAGAATCTGGAACAGAAAAGAAATGTCATAGATAGTTTTATTTCTGTTTTTAAGAAACTTTCTATCAGTATGGGACTTAATGAAGTAAAACTTATAACAGATATTGACAAAGCTTCTAAAATACTGGATGAATTTATAAATCAAGGTCATATTTTTGGCACTGACCTTTATAATGGTTATTGTTCAGGAGATGTAAGAAAAATCATAAGACATGATAAAGAAAGATTAGCTATATACACGGAAGATAATGGAGCTATTTACATATTCAAGTTTAAAAGCCTATTGCTTTATCTTCCAAATTATGATTCTGAGTTTTCACCTTTATTATTTTTAGGAGCTGATAATGATGTTGCTGAAGAGAATTGTGTTGTTAAAAAGGATTGTAATGAAATTGAGAGTTACGAGTATTTATATTTTCCCGAGGAGAATAGATATGAGAAAAGTGAAGAGCAAATAAATTTATTTTATTCCAGAATGGATAATGATGACCATTTCGTTCGACCGTATTATTATTCCGTAACACATTTTCTTACGAAAGGTAATTTTTGTTTTTTGAACTTTCAATATTTAGAATATCAGGCTTTTGCAAAAGATATTGTATATAAATGGAAAAATGAAGATTCAAAACGCATAATGGTTGAATTGAGAAAAATGCTAAACAATAAATAACTATTGCCAATATATAGGAGTATGAGCAATCCCCACGACCCAGCGATTACTCCAGGTTGAACGACATCCCGGTAGAGCTACAACTAAATACTATGGACCTACTGTCGTTTTTTTATGTTTTTGAGAAGAATGCCCATGCTTTAATTGTGTTGCTTTAAACTATTTATGTCTAAAAAAAGAGAGTACTTTGTAACTTAAAAGTTCAAAACCAGCCTCTTTTTGGCTTAAAATCTACCCTTTAGACAATACGACACCAAACCTCATATTCATGCGGTTTGTAAGAAACTATCGATTCCTTGCAACGCACCCGTTTTTAGGGTTGCCATTTGTGGGGAGGAGTTCCCCTTTCAGGGGGTTAGGGGTGTAAGTCTGGGGTGTTGAAAACAACAATCTGGATAAAAGACTTACTAAAACCATGTTCCACAAGGCTGAAAGCCTTGTAGCATCAGCACAGGGCATCGCCCTGTATTATAATCACCACGCGTTTCATCGCCCTGAAAGGGCCATAGCCAAAAATAAATTGAAATCATCCGAGAACCACTAATTTTAACCCCTAACCCTAATCCCTAACCCCTAATCCTAATCCTAACCCCATCGGAATCGTGTTTGATGATTTGCTCACTCAATAGGCCACCACATTTATTCAACCATTAGCAATTTTTGTTCAACCTATTTGATGAATGTCAGCGAATTAGTAAATTCGGTGTCTGTTTTTTCGGAAATTACCGGCAAAGACACTATAAATACAATATTTTTTTAGACCGTAAACGATAATAATGTTATGGATTCGTTAGGCAGCATGCGGGCTGACACGCAATCCAGCAACATGACAAAAAAATAAAAATGAAATCATACGATAGATTACAAATAGCATTTAAACCAAGCATTTATACTTTCAACTCGATATCAAAAATTCTAGGTGTCCAACCAACCGAGCTGATTGATAAAAATGCTGTTCCTGGCGTTTGGATTTACGAAGTGATTGAGGAGCAGGACGATGATTACTATGATTTTATAAACAAATTCCTCGATTTACTTGAGAATAATTATCAAAAACTTGCGGATTTGGATATAAAAAGAGATGATATTACAATTTGGTATCTTTATGAGTATGACCAACAGTGCAACATGGAGTTTTCTCCATCTCGATTAAAACGATTAGGTGACAATGAAATTACTTTATGCATTTCGTGTTGGGATAGTGGACAGGAATTAAAACCAACGATAAATGACTAAAAAATTCTTAGAGGCATACCTTGATAAAAAAAATAAGAGAACTCGAAAGAGGGAATTTATCATACCTGACATTTTTAATCTTCAAAATAGTTTTATCGGGATTGAGACTAAAAAAGAGTATTCACACGGGATTATTTGTTTTACGGGAGTTGTCTTGGATAGTAAAACCGTAATTGACAGATTGATTGAAAACAAAATAATTCAAAAAACTCAAAATGATTATATTGCCACTATTGATAAATACCTAACTGATTTAAAAGATTTTAAAATATCAAATATTATAACGATTGAGTATATTGACAATAATTTCAGATTGATAAAATCGGATATGAAAAGAAGAATTATTAAAAACAAATTACCATAAAATGCACGACTGCCTAACAATGTATATACAAAATAGGCGAGATAGTAGTAATTCCAAGGGTTGTAGCCCGCTTCAACATTGTAACGGCTTGATAATTTTGAAGTCCGCAAACGCCTACTTTGCATATACTCAACGTTGTGTGCAATCCACCCTATTCCTGAGAAATTGACTTCTTAAGCTAGCGGGTGCAGAAAATGAGAAATATATTGTATTATTAAAGTGCATATAATTAGATATTTAATTAAACAGATTGTTACCGTTAGTCAGAATTAAAATTAGAAAACTATGAAAAAACTTATTGTAACGCTATTTGCAACAGCAGTATTGCTTTCTTGCGAGAAAGACGAAAATGTATTAAGTGATTCCGAAACTTACTATACAAAATTAGTATCTGAAGAAAGATATAGAATATTCACCTCTGACGGAGAAGTAAAAAACGAAGATGTTAGAAATCTTATTATCTCTAAAAGCAACGAAGTTTTACCAAGTTTGATCACAATCAGACAAAAGGAAGATATACGTGCAACTCTAATAAGTGAAGATAAAGTGTTCTTTGAAAGAGGTTCAACCATTGCAGATACCTTTTTGATTAAAACCAAGGGTTCACTAACCTATTGGGAAAAGAGTGACACTACAACTTATTATCCATCAATACAAAGTGAATTCAATAAAACGTTGAATTTCTCAGATACTTCATTATTTGTTTATAAACCTCTCTATTATGAGGAAGTTGAAGTTCCACATTCTACTGGTTATTTAAATAGAATAAAACAAAAAACCTGTTTTTACATCGAAAAAGAGGGGAATGCACTAATTATGCCTTTTGTTGATTACTGCTTATTAACTGACATGGGGCTTCAAAGACCAGCCCCACAGTTTTTTACTTATTTAGCTACGAATAACAGGCTAAAGGAAACTCTAAATCTTACTCTATCAGAAAAAGATACACTTATCATTAGAGAATATGTTCAACAATTGACAAAGGATGCGATTCCTACAACAAAAAAGTCTGTAGAGTTAATAATTTACAATGCCAATAGTTGGCAACCAAACTCTTCTGCATTATCGGTTGTCTCTCAGGCAGAAGTAAAACTTTTTAAAAATACTGGAAGCGCTAATGTCACAAAAGGAAAAGAAACTTACAAAGAGATAAGTGATGAAAATGGAATAGTAAATTTTTATGACATTGAGCCCGGTAATTATTTTCTCATTGCAACAAAGGAAGATTTAAGTAATCTTAAAAACGGACTGTTAATCAATGGCGTATTTATGAATGCTCAAGACACTGTTCACACAATGGATAAACCCTATCAAGATAATCCTGAGATTGGCGGCTTAAAATATGAAGATATGAATGGAGATGGTGTAATTAGTGAGCTTGATGTTACGGAAGGAGACTATATTGAAGTAAAAAGGAGTGAAATGCTAAAACGAATTATTTATATGGGAAAATAAAAGCCCATAACATGCGGTCATATTTCAGGCGGCGGGAGTTTTAAAGGGTCGGTTTTTAGTATTCTATCAAGTCTTTAACGGCGGGAAAGTTTTGAGTTCCTTTACGCCGCTCGAAATTGTACCGCCGTCTGTTGTGGCCCATTAAAAAGACAGAAATCAATGCGGGCTGAAATACAGATTAAACAAAGACTCCTGGAAGAAATTTCAAAAGTTAGAAACATACAAGTTTTCATTGGTGTCCGGTAAAAATTTAGAGAAATGATTAGAACCCAGTTCCAATGTGCGAGCCAGATATTTCAGAAGATATCGGGGTTACTCTCCGCCTCAAGGAATTTCCGTTAAGAAAATCAATTTTATTGGCGTAAAGAAATCCGGGCTGTCTGAGCGAAACGAGTTCCCGGATTTTAGACAATAGGATTGATTTTTAGGAAATTACTTGTAGCGGCGGCATTTTTTTGTTTACTTTTTTTTGCTGTAGTGGAGCGAAGCGGATCACGAATACCTTTGAAATAAAAACCTCAATGAGTAAAAAAAGTAAAAGCCC